>CAMOEO010000166.1 GCA_946612175.1 uncultured Verrucomicrobiota bacterium | reverse complement strand
GGCTCGCGGAGAACGCGCCCGAACTCCTGCCGCACTACAAGGCGCTGATGGCGTATAAGCGCCTCGCGGAGCGCTTCCGCCTCGCGTGCGGACTCGACGAGCCCGGCACTGCGGAGGAGCTGCTCACGATCCGCGCGCCGGGTCGCCCGGCGTCCGCCCGCGCCCGTCGGGCCGTGCTCGCGAAGCCCCGACGGGAGGCCGCGGCGCTCCTCGCCGCGTTGCCCCGACCGACCCTTCGCGCGCTCGACGACGAACTGCACCGACGGCTCGGTCTTGTCCGCAGGCATCGCGGCCCACGCCGCCGCCGATCCGCCTAGCGCGTCGCAGGGGCGTGGATCTCCGGGACGGGGCTAGGCGAGGACGGCGCGGATCTCGCGGGCCATGCCCTCGAGGAACTGCGCGGGGCCGAAGGCCTCGGCATGGGCGCGGATGGCGGCGGGGTCCCAGTCGGCGCGCCCGGCTTGCTCGACGGCGTCCGCGAGGGCGTCCTCGGTCTGCTCCGGGAAGAAGACGCCGGAGACGCCGTCGGCGACGGTCTCGAGCGCGCCGCCGCGCCCGAAGGCGACGACGGGGCGGCCGCAGGCCTGGGCCTCGAGGGGGACGATACCGTAGTCCTCCTCGCCGGGAAAGACGAGGAGGCGGCAGCGGCGGTAGAGGTCGACGACCTCCTCGTCGGGGAGGCGGCCGAGGAACTCGACGGTCGGGCCGGCGAGGCGGCGCAGCGCGGCCTCGCAGCCGCCTGCGCCGACGATCTTGAGCGGAAGGTGGAGGCGGTTGTAGGCGCGGATGGCGAGATCGACCTTCTTGTAGGGGACGAGCGCGGAGACGATCAGGTCGAAGCCGCCTTCTCCGGGCCGTTCGCCGGGGGTGCAGCGGGCGAGGTCGACGGGCGGATAGACGACGGAGGACTCGCGGCCGTAGAAGTCGCGGATGCGCCGCGCGACGTGCCGGCTGATGGCGACGAAGCGGTCGACGCCGGCGGCGGTGCGGCGGTCCCAGGCGCGGAGGCGGGCGAGGAGGGGCTTCACGAGGGCGGCCTTGGCGCGGGAGGTGCCGAAGTACTCCTCGTAGAACGTCCATGCGTAGCGCATGGGGGTGAAGACGACGGAGAGGTGGCGGGCGCCCTCGGGCTTGCGGAAGCCCTTCGCCACGCAGTGGGAGGTGGTGAGCAGCAGGCGCGTTTCCGCGGGGATGCGGGTGCGCTCCGCGGCCCAGGGCAGGAGGGGGAGCATGCCGCGGTAGTGGCGGACGGCGCCGGGGAGGCGGCCGAGCGGGGAGCGGAGGAGGGGGTGGGCGGCGATGTCGGGGGAGACGAGGGCGGGGTCGCCGACGATCGTGGCGATCGGGGCGTCGGGGAAGGCGCGGCAGAAGTGCTCGAGGACGCGCTCGCCGCCGCGCATGCCCGTGAGCCAGTCGTGGCCGAGGCAGACGGGGGCGCCGCCCGCGGCGGCGCGGAGGGCGGCCTCCGCGTCGGCGAGGGCGGGGGCGCCGGCGTCCGGCGAAAGCGGCGGTTCGGTCATGCGGCGGGCCCTATTCGCGTTCGCGGATCTTCCGCGTGATCTGGAGGAACTCCTGGCGGAGGCCGGCGTCGTCGAAGGAGGAGAGGGTCGGGAGCTCCATGCGGAGGATGGCGTCGAAGTCCGCGCCGTTGGAGCGGACGAGGTCGAGGAACGCGCCCGCGAGGCTGATCGTGCGGAAGGAGTTCTCGGCGACGGCGTGGATGCGGGCGGCGCGGGCGTCCTTCTCGCGGACGGCGGAGGCCTGCTGCTCGAGGACGCGGCGGTAGGCGCGCGCGGCGTCGAGCGTCTGGCGGTTGAGCTCGGCGTTGCGGCGGAAGATCTCGCGCTGCTCGGGGGCGTACTCCCCGCTGGCGGCGTGGTGGCGGGAGTCGGCGAGGGTCTGCTCGGCCTCGGCGAGGATGGCGTCGATGCCGGGGAGCCACTCCTTCTCGTGCTTCTCGAGGTAGATGCGGAAGCACTCCCGCTGGACGTCGACGAGGACGAGGTACATGCCGAAGTAGCGGCGGGCGGAGGCGATGTCGCCACCCCCCATGAGCTCGCGGAGCTTCTCGACGACGGCGGCGATGTTGCGGGCGACGACGGTGTTGTCGATGAGGGTCTCGGCGCAGACGTTGGAGAGGAAGAGCTCGGCGGTGGCGTCGTCCATCCGGAGGCCGAGCGCCTCGAGCTCGGCGACGATGCGGGCGCGGAGTCCGGCGCGGGTCTCCTCGAGGGCGGCGATGCGCTTCTCCTGCTCGTCGATGGCCTTCTGGAGGCGCTCGCGGCGCTCGGGCGAGACGACCATGCGGTCGCGGAGGGAGGTGATCTCGGCGCGGCAGGAGGCGATGCGGTCCTCGACGCGGGAGAGGTCCCTGAGGAGCTCCTTGGCGGTGGTGGAGAGGAGCAGCTCGCGCGCCTCGCCGATCTTGTCGCGGATCCGCTCGCGCTGGTCGCGCTTGTCGGTGGAGAACCAGGCGCGGTCGGGCAGGGAGGGGAGCTCCTCGCGGAGCTCGGCGATGCGGTCGCTGGCGCGGCCGATGCGGTTCCAGTTGGCCTGGACGTTGCGCTCGACGCCGGAGAGGACCCTGGCGGCCTCGGCGGCGCCGGGGGCGGGCTCCCGGGCGGCGGGGGAGGGGGGCGCCGGGTCCGCCGCCGCCGCGCGAAGCGGGAGGACGGCGGCGAACAGGAGAAGAAGAGGGAGGCCCGAGGGTTTCAT
The DNA here is from genome assembly GCA_946612175.1 of uncultured Verrucomicrobiota bacterium. Classification (GTDB taxonomy): domain Bacteria; phylum Verrucomicrobiota; class Kiritimatiellia; order RFP12; family UBA3636; genus UBA3636. The sequence goes on along the minus strand of CAMOEO010000166.1, from coordinate 4,075 downwards.
GTGCATCCTTTCGCGGGCATTCTAGGAAAAAGGCCCTCCGGCGTCAATGCGTTTTCCGCTTGCGGAATTCGGCGGTTTCCCCTAGAGTCTTCCCCGTCCGCGCCGCGCGGCGCCCGGGAGTCCCCGGGGCGCCGCCCCCGCATCCCGGAACCCCGTCTCCCGACCATGAAGAAGAAGCCCTCCGCCTACGCCGCCGCCGGCGTCGACATCGACGAAATGGACCGCGGCCTTGCCAAGATCAAGGCCGACGTCAAGAGCACCAAGACCCCCGGCGTCCTCTCGGACATCGGCCGCTTCGGCGGCCTCTTCCGATCGCCCGGCGCGGGCGAGATCCTCGTCGCCTCCACCGACGGCGTCGGCACGAAGCTCAAGGTCGCGCACATGGCCGGCATCCACGACACCGTGGGCGAGGACCTCGTGAACCACTGCGTGAACGACATCCTCACGCAGGGCGCGACGCCGCTCTTCTTCCTCGACTACCTCGGCACCGCGAAGCTCGACGCGAAGATCTTCGCCAAGGTCATCGCCGGCTTCTGCCGCGGGTGCCGCCGCAACGGGCTCGCGCTCCTCGGCGGCGAGACCGCCGAGATGCCCGGCCTCTATCCGGCCGACGGCGAGTACGACGTGTGCGGCACGATCGTCGGCAAGGTCTCGCGGAAGGACCTCGTCACGGGCGAGACGATCCGCGAGGGCGACATGCTCGTCGGCCTTCCCTCGACCGGCCTGCAGACGAACGGATATTCGCTTGCGCGAAAGCTCGTCTTCGAGGTCGCGAAGAAGAGACTCTCGGATTTCGTCCCCGGGACGCGGACCACGTTCCAGGACGCGCTCCTCGCCGTCCACGGCTCGTTCCTCAAGCCCGTCCTCGCCGTGCGCAAGGCGGGCGTGAAGATCCACGGCATGGCGCACATCACGGGCGGCGGGCTCGTGGACAACGTCCCGCGCATGCTCCCGAAGGGCGTCGACGCGGTGTTCGACTGCCGCGCGTGGGAGGTTCCGCCGATCTTCCGCTTCTTCCAGGAGGTCGGCAAGGTCGACCCCGAGGAGATGTACCGCGTCTTCAACATGGGGATCGGCTACGTCCTCGACGTCCGCCCGCGGGACCTGGCGCGCGCCATGGCGGCGCTGGAGAAGGCGAAGGCGCGGCCGATCGTGATCGGCCAGATCGCGAAGGGCGCGGGGAAGACCCGGCTCGAGAACCTCGCGTAGGGCGCCCGCGATGGCCCGGCCCGCCCCTCCGGAATCCGTCCCCGACGACGAGTGGGGCGCCCGCCGCGCCGCGCGGCGGACGCTGCCCCCGGGCTTCCGCGCCGACGCGTGGCGCGTCCGGCGCGAGTTCCTGCGCATCCCGGATCCGCTGCCGCCGCCGCCGTTCAAGGAGGCGGAGCGGGTGGAGGACGCGCTCGGCCGCGTCGTGAAGGCGCTCGGCGTGCCGGAGGTCGACCCGGACGCGCTCCGCATCGAGCGCGTGTGGGCGGAGGCGGTCGGCCCGACGATCGCGGCTCACGCCTCGCCGGGCGGGCTGGAGAACGGTACGCTCTCGGTGCTCGTGAAGGGCTCGACATGGCTGGCCGAGCTGCGGCGCACGGCGCCCCGCCACCTGCCGCCGAAGCTCAACGCCGCGCTCGGCGCCCCGGCGGACCGCCCGGTGGTGCGCGCCGTGCGCCTCGCCCTGGCGCGATAGGGGGCCACGCCTCCCGTTCCATGCCGGCCCGGCCGCGGTTCGCGGCCGGGTGGCGGTACGTGGGCGGCGACGGAAAACGAGGAACGCCGGGATCGCTCCCGGCGTTCCGTGTGGTGGGGGATGGCGGAGGCTCGCCTACTCCTCGGGCTTGGTCTTGGGGAGGCCGAAGCCGCGGTCGCCCTTCTTCCAGACGCCGCGCTTCATGAGCAGGTCGACGCGCTCGTGGCGCTTGAGAACGTTGCGGCGGACCGCGATCTGGCTGGAACCCTTCAGGCTGCTGTGCTGGCTCATGGAATGGACCTTTCGTACGTGAAATCGGTGGAAACGGCGGGGATGCTAGCAAAATCGCGTTTCCGTGTCAACGGGGTTTTTCCGTGGGGCGCCATTCCGCATCCGTCCGCCCGCTTCCCGGCCCCTGCGCGGGGAAAATCGAACGGGCATGTCCGGCGTGCGGCCGGCGCGCCGGCGGTGGCGAGAGGAGGGGGTGTACTCGCAGGAGAGAGAAAATGGACTGGCGGGGGAGCGAAAATAAAGCAGAAATAAATATTGGAACTGCAAAAGAAAAATGGATAGAATTCGGTGGACTTTCCAGAACGGGCGGGGCGTGGTAGAATACCCGCCATGAAACATCCCCTTGCGGCGAATTCGCCCCTTGCGGCGGACCGGCCTCTGGCGGCGAAGTCGCCCCTTGCGACGGACCGGCCTCTGGCGGCGGACCAGCCCTTGGCGGCGAAGTCGCCCCTGGCGGCGGTCGGGCCGTCGCTGCTGCTGCTGCTGACGGCGCTCATCTGGGGCTCGGCGTTCGTCGCCCAGCGCCTCGGGATGGAGCATGTCGGCCCGTTCGCGTTCCTCTCGTCGCGCAATCTGCTGGGCTTCCTGGCGCTGCTGCCCGTGATCGCGTGGCGCCGCCGTCATCTCGGCGCCGATCCCCTGGCGGGCGGCGTCCGCGCGCTTGCCGTCGGGTCGGCAGCGTGCGGCGCGGCGCTCTTCGCGGCGTCGGCGTGCCAGCAGGTCGGGCTGCTGTGGACCACGGCCGGGCTCTCGGGCTTCCTCACCGCCAACTACGTCCTGCTCGTCCCGGTGCTCGGCTGTTTCGTCGGGCGACCCCCGCTCCGGACGACCTGGATCGGCGTCGCGCTCGCGCTCGCGGGCCTTTACCTGATCTCGGTCGGCCCGGACGCGAAGCTCTCGGCCGGGCCCGGCGAGGCGCTCACGCTGCTCTGCGCGCTCCTGTTCGCGGTGCAGATCCTGTGCGTGGACCGCTTCGCGCCGCGCGTCGATCCGGTCGCGCTCGCGGCCGGAGAGTTCCTCTTCGGCTTCCTCGCGGGGCTTCCCTTCCTGGCGCTCCCCTCGGAGGCGCCCCGTCTCTCCCTCGCCGCGTTCCGCGCGGCGCTGCCGGCGATCGCGTTCGCGGGCTTCCTTTCCTCGGGCGTCGCGTATACGCTGCAGATCGTCGCGCAGAAGCGCACCCGCCCCGCGATCGCCTCGCTGCTGATGAGCCTCGAGGCGGTCTTCGCCGCCCTGTGCGGCCGGATCTTCCTCCGGGAGGCGCTCTCCCCCCGGCAGATCGTCGGCTGCGCCCTCGTCTTCGTCGCGGTGGCGCTCGTCCAGCTCCTCGCCGCGCGCGCGCCCTCCTCCCGCCCCTGACTCCGCCATGCCGTCCTCCCTTTCCGACCTGCTCCGCTCCACCTCCTGGACGCTCCGCGGCGTCCGGGCGCTCGACCCCGCCACGGGGACCGACGCGGAGCGCGACCTCTTCTGCGTCCGCGGCCGCCTCTCGGCGGAACCGGAGCCCGGCGCGCCGGCGCTCGACGCGCGGGGGCTGCTGGCGATGCCGGCGGCGATCGACGCGCACGTCCACTTCCGCCAGCCCGGGGCCGAGGAGGCCGAGACGGTCGCGACCGGCCTCGCGGCGGCGGCGCGGGGAGGGGTGGGGACGGTCCTGGCGATGCCGAACACGACCCCGCCGCTCGATTCCCCGGAGGCGATCCGGGCCCAGTTCGCGCTTGCGGCGGCCGCGCCGGAGCGCCGCGTGCGCTACCTCGTCTCGGGCTGCTGCACGGCGGGGCGCGCGGGCGCGGCGCCGGCGCCGCTCGAGGCGCTGGCGGCGACGGGCGCGGCGGCGTTCACGGACGACGGCGCGATGGTCGCGGACGACGGCGTCATGGAGGAGGTCCTGCGGAATGCCTGTGAGGTGCCGCTGGAACTCATGCGACTGACGGCCAAGGCAGTGGAGCTGATCGAGCAGTTCGGCAGGAAGGGAGCCGTCATTGCCATTTCCGACGCGGGAGTAGGGGCTTCATTTTTAAGAAGCGCACTGGAGAGCGCGGCTTTAAATGTGTTTATCAATACCAGGTATATGAAGGATCAGGCCTATGCGCATGAAGCCAA
>CAMOEO010000165.1 GCA_946612175.1 uncultured Verrucomicrobiota bacterium | reverse complement strand
CCGCCGGCATCGCGGCCCGCGGCGACGCCGCTCCGCCTAGCACGCGCCGGGCGCGGAGGGTGCGGAGCGCGGCCTACGAATCGCGGATCTCGACCTTGAGCTTGTTGCGCAGGACGTTCTTGATCTCCTCGTGCGCCTGGTTCACCTCGTCGTCCTTGAGCGTCCGGTCGGGCGCGCGGTAGGTGAGGCGGTAGGCGAGCGAGACCTTCCCTTCGCCGAGCTGCTTGCCGCGGTAGACGTCGAAGAGCGAGACGTCCTCGAGGATCTTCGGGCCGGCCTTGCGGACGGTCTTCACGATCTCCTCGTGCGTCACGCCCGACGGCGCGACGAGCGCGATGTCGCGCTCCGTGGCGGGGTAGGTCGGCACGTCCTTCGCCTTCGGCACGCGGAACGCGTTGGCGACGAGCGGCGCGCGGCGCAGCTCGAACACCGCCACGGGCGAGGCGATGCGGCTCTTGCGCGAGAGGCTCTGCCGCACGAGGCCGAACATGCCCGCGGGGCGGCCCGCGATGACGACGACGGAGCACATCCCCGGCTCGAAGCCGTCCATGTCGCGCGGCTCGAGGCGGAGCGCGGGCGCGTGGAGCGCCTCGCAGAGCGACTCGAGCGCGCCCTTGAGCCAGAGCAGCGTCTCGGCCGGCTCGACCTTGCGCATGCGGTCGGTGCCGTCGCGCCCCGCGAAGCCCATCATCGCGGCGCAGACGCGGTCGTCCTCGGTCGGGGCGCCGTCGATCGTGCGCGTGAAGACGCGGCCCGCCTCGAAGACGGCGGCGGTGCCGACGCCGCGGGACTGGTTGTAGGCGAGCGTCGCGAAGACCTGCGGCACGAGCGAGTCGCGCAGCACGGAGTGGTCCGCGCTCACGGGGTTCGGGATGCGGATGCGGTGCTCGGCCTGCGACGCGAAGAACGGGTCGAGGACGGCGGGCGAGGTGAAGGAGTAGTTGACGATCTCCTGGAAGCCGAGGCCGGCGAGCGTGCGGCGGCAGAGCGACGCGGCGCGAACGGCGGAGTCGTCGGCGCCCGGGACGACCTGCGCGGCGGGGACGACGTCCGGCAGCGCGCCGAGGCCGTTCATGCGCGCGATCTCCTCGATGAGGTCGCACTCGTCGGTGCAGTCGAGCCGCCACGTCGGGACGACGAACGAGGCGCCGGCCTCGTCGCGCGACTCCACCTTGAACCCGAGCGACTCGAGGATGGAGACCTGGCGGTCGGCGGGGAGGTCCATGCCGATGACGTCCGTCGCGCGCCGGAAGCGCAGCCGCACGATGCGCGGCGCGGGATCGCGCCGGTCGTCGAGCACCGTGCCGGAGGCGACGGTCGCCGCGGCGTACTTCACGAGGAGGTGGCACGCGCGGCGCGAGGCCCAGTCGACGAGGAACGGGTCGACGCCGCGCTCGTAGCGGTGCGAGCTCTCGGTGTGCAGGTCGAGCTTCGTCGCGGTCGACTTGATCCCGGGCGCCGCGAAGGACGCCGCCTCGAGGAGGACGGAGGTCGTGTCCGGCTCGATCTCGGAGCCCTCGCCGCCCATCACGCCGGCGACGGCGAGCGGGCACTCGGGGTCGGAGATGAGCAGCATCGACGGGTCGAGCTTCCGGTCCTGCCCGTCGAGCGTGCGGATCTTCTCGCCGTCGCGCGCGTTGCGGACGACGATCGAGTGGCCGCCGCGGACCTGGCGGTAGTCGAACGTGTGCAGCGGCTGGCCGCACTCGAGCATGACGTAGTTGGAAACGTCGACGACCACGTCGATCGAGCGCATGCCGCAGAGCTCGAGGCGCTTGCGCATGAACTCGGGCGAGGGCAGGCGCTCCACGTGCGGCAGCACGCGCGCCGTGTAGGCGGGGCAGGCGGCCGGGTTGTCGATGCGGACCGAGCAGAGGTCCTTCGCGGCGGCGTCCGAAAGCTCCGGGAAGTCCACGGGCGGCATCTTCACGGGGCGGCCGAGGATCGCGGCGAACTCGCGCGCGATGCCGATGATCGAGAGGCAGTCGCCGCGGTTCCAGGTGATCTCCACGTCGAAGACCGTCTCGGGCTTCCGGTCCGCGTAGAGCTCCGCGAGCGGCGTGCCGGGCTTCGTGGCGGGGTCCAGCTCCAGGATGCCGGAGTGGTCCGCGGAGAGCTTGAGCTCGCGCGCCGAGCAGAGCATGCCGAAGCTCTCGACGCCGCGGAGCTTGCCCTTCTTCAGGATCTCGCCGCCCTCGGGGACCTTGGCGCCGATGTGCGCGAGCGGGGTCACGAGGCCGGCGCGGCAGTTGGGGGCGCCGCAGACGATCTGGAGGTCCTCCCTGCCGTCGAAGACGGTGCAGACGTGGAGATGGTCGGAATTGGGGTGCGGCTCGCAGGTCTTGACGAGCGCGGCGCAGATGCCGGTAAAGTCGACGCCGACCTCCTCGATGCCCTCGATCTCGATGCCGGCGAACGTGATGCGGTCGGCGAGTTCCTGGACGGAGAGGTCGGAGATGTCGATGTATTCGGCGAGCCAGCTGACGGGAAGCTTCATGGCGTGTGGTTTCCTTTGGAACGGGCGCGTATTCTAGCGGAAAGCCCCCGGGAAGGCAAGATTCGCGCACGGTTCGGCAGGCGACCGATTCCGCTTGACTTGGAGAGGGCTCCGGATGCTATCATTCGGGCCATGAAGCCGACCTTCGCCCAACGCGCCCTGCGCCGCGCACGGCTCGCCGCAGCCTCGCTCGCCTTCCTCCTGTTCCTGCTCGCCGCGGCGGGCCTCGCGGGAATGCTCGCGCATCGTCTCCACGCGCGCTGGGCGCTCGCGGCGGCCGACGGCTTCGTCAAGGCGCAGGCCGGTCCCGCGATCCTTCGCGCGGCGGCGTCCGGCGCGGTCGCGGCGGCGCTCGTCCATGCCGCGGTGGCGCTGCTGTTCGGGCGCGTGTTCTGCGGCGCGCTCTGTCCGCTCGGCCTGTGGCAGGACGTCGTCGGCCGAGCGGCGCGCGCGCTCCGGCGCAAGCGCCCGGCGCGCGAAGCCGCCGCGGCGTTCGCGCGGCGGAGCGGCGTCGAACGCGCGACGCGCTGCCTCGCGGCGGGCCTCTGCTTCGGCGCGCTTGCGGCGGGCTTCGCGGTCGGCTTCCGCGCGCTGGAGCCCTACTCCATCGCATGGCGGGGCGCCCACGCCGCCACGCACGGCGGCGCGGCGCTCTTCGGCGCGCTGGCTCCGCTCGCGGCCGTCACCGCGCTCGCGGCATGGCGGGGCCGCCTCTTCTGCACGGCGCTCTGCCCGGTCGGCGCGGCGCTCGGGCTGCTCTCGAAGGCCGCGCCCTTCCGCATCCGGATGAACGCCGCGTGCGTGAAATGCGGCGCGTGCGCGGGCGTCTGTCCCTCGCACTGCATCGACGTGGAGTCCGGCACGATCGACAACGGCCGCTGCACGCGCTGCCTTGCGTGCGTCGCGGCGTGCAAGGTGCGGGGGATCGCTTTCGCGGCGCCGCGCCGCGAAAGCGACCCGGCGATGAATCGCCGGGATCGGCGGACCGATGGCCGAGCGCAGAACGAGCCGGCCTTCTCCGCATCGCGGCGCGCCTTCCTCAAGGGAGCGGCGGCGCTCGCGGCTGGGCTCGCGGCCGGCGCGGCGCTCGCGAAGACGGGCGCGGGACGGCTCGCCGCCGCCGCGAGGCGCGCGCTCGGCATCCTGCCGCCCGGGGCAGGCGACCCGGCGCGGTTCGCGTCCCGCTGCACCGCCTGCCTGCGGTGCGTCGGGGTCTGTCCCTCCGGGATCCTCCGGCCGGCGGAGGACGGCGCCGGCCCCGTCCGGATCGATCTTTCGGCGGGCGCCTGCGCGTTCGATTGCCACCGCTGCGCGGAGGCGTGTCCGACGGGCGCGATCCGCAGGATGCCGATCGCGGAAAAGCAGCGGACGCGCATTGCGCGCCTGGAGTTCCATCCCACGCACTGCATCGTCTTCCAGGGCGAAAGCCACTTCTGCGGACGGTGCGCCGAGGCCTGCCCGACGGGCGCGATCGAGCTGCGGAGGAACGGCACGCCGAAGGTCGCGCACCCCGACCGCTGCATCGGCTGCGGCGCGTGCCAGCTCGCCTGCCCCGGCATGCATGCGGACGACGACCCCGAGGGCGTCGTCCGCAAGGCGATGCGCATCGTCCCGCTCGAGCGGCAATGCTGAATGTCGAGTGCTGCATGACGATCGACTTCCCCCCTCAACCCCTTCAACCCTCCAACCCTTCAACCCTTCAACCATGAACATGACCCGTCGCGAATTCCTCAAGTCCGCCGCCCTCGTGGCGGCCCTCGCCCCGTTCGCCCGCCTCCGGGCGCAGGACGCCGCCCCCGCGGGCGGCGACGCCTCCCCCGCCGCCCCCCGCGCGACGGGACCGATCACGCGCCGCACGATGGCCGGCGAGAGCGTCTCGCTGCTCGGCTTCGGCTGCATGCGCCTGCCGCGCGGCGCCGACGGCAAGATCGACCGCCCCGCCGCGCAGCGCCTCTGGTCGCGCTACCTCGAGGCGGGCGGGAACTACTTCGACACGGCCTACATGTACCACGACGGCGAGAGCGAGGTCGCGCTCGGCGAGTTTCTCGCGGGACGCCCGCGCGACTCCTACTTCCTCGTCGACAAGATGCCGGTCTGGATGGCGCGCACCGAGGAGGGCCTCAAGCGCGTCTTCGAGGACCAGCTCGCGCGGACGAAGGCGGAGTACTTCGACTTCTACCTCCTGCACTCGCTCGGCTGGGGCAACTGGGGCCTGGCGCAGAAGATCCACGCGCTCGAGTTCCTGCTCGAGAGGAAGAAGGAGGGGCGCATCCGCCACCTCGGCTTCTCGTTCCACGACGCGCCCGAGGCGATGGACCCGATCCTGGAGGCCTACGACTGGGAGTTCGCGATGATCCAGCTCAACTACCAGGACTGGACGCGCTACCGCTCGAAGGAGCAATACGAGAAGCTCGACGCCAAGGGCATCGACGTCGCGGTCATGGAGCCGCTGCGCGGCGGCGCGCTCGCGCGCCTCAACGACCCGGCCAAGGCGATCCTCCGGCAGGCCGACCCCGACGCCTCGCCCGCCTCGTGGGCGTTCCGGTGGGTGGCCTCGCTTCCGCGCGTGAAGCTCATCAACTCCGGCATGGGCCGCGAGTCCGACCTCGAGGACAACATCCGCACGTTCTCGCCCGTGAAGGAGCTCACGGACGACGAGCGCGGCGCGATCTCGGCGGCACTCGCCGCGTTCCAGCGGACCCAGGCCGTGCCGTGCACCGCGTGCCGCTACTGCGTGCCGTGCCCGGTCGGCGTCGCGATTCCGGATATCTTCGCGCTCTGGAACGCCTACAAGGAGGACGGCAACAAGCGCAGCTTCCTCGCGCGCTACGAGACGCGCATCCCCGAGGACGCGCGCGCCTCCGAGTGCGTCCGCTGCATGCGCTGCACCAAGCACTGCCCGCAGAAGATCGCGATCCCGGACGAGCTGGCGAAGATCGACGCCGAGGTGCAGGCGCTCCGCGGCGAGGCCTAGCGCCGGGCCTCCGCCCGGCGCGGGAACTGGCGGAGAGAGAGGGATTCGAACCCCCGGACCCTTGCGGGTCAACGGTTTTCAAGACCGCCGCGATCGACCACTCCGCCATCTTTCCTTAAAGAAGGACTGCCTGAAAGACAATCACTTCTTTATGGGGTGCGTTCAATAAGAATTATTGAGCAACAGCCTCTTGAACAGCCTCAACTGCTTCGGAAACTTCCTCAACAGCGTTCTCAGCAGCGCTCTCTTCAACAACAGCCTCTTCCTCTGCGGGAGCAGCTACTTGCTCTTGAGCGGGAGCTTCTTGTTGGCATTCGGTGTTCTCAGCTTTCTTACCGCAGCTCATAACGCACATTGCGATAGCTGCAACGAATAACAATTTTTTCATAATTTTGTTATTTAAGTTGTTTTGTTAATTATGATGTTTTCCAAGTATCTGCTTAAAAAACGCGCAAAAGTAAGTTGTTTTTTTATGGTGTACAAAAAAAATATATAATTTTGCCCAAAAATTCAAGGAATTATAACTAAACTTGACAAAAAAAGAGCAATATGGTAGTAAAACAGGGGTTTCAAAGTAAGAAAAATCAGGGCTGTATGCCTGTTTGGAAGGTGGTGCTCATTAACCTTTGTATAGCCGTTGGGGTCGGGATAGCGTTGTTGATAGGGTTACGCTTATGGCTCAAGCAATATACGGAACACGGTGTGGAAGTGGAGGTGCCGCAGGTAACCGGCTTGACGTATGAAGAGGCATCTATCTTGTTGGAAGGAACTCATTTGAAGTTGGAGGTGATAGACTCAACCTATTCCAATAAGGTGCCGTTAGGTACTATTGTGGAGCAGTCGCCTGTGCCTGTCAGTCATGCTAAACGCGGTCGGACGGTGTATGTGGTGATGAATGCGCGCCAGCGTAGGCAGGTGGCCTTGCCACAACTCATTGATGTGAGTTACCGCCAGGCAGAGAGCACTTTGCGGCAGATCGGACTTCAGTCGGCAGGTGTGGTGTATGAGCCTTCGGCATACCGAGATTTGGTGTTGGATGTTCGTAGTTTGGACTCGGTGAGCATTGAGGCAGGCACATTACTTACGGAGGGAACAGCCGTCCTGTTGGTAGTAGGTCAGGGATTAGGTACGGAGCAGGTGGTGGTACCCGAATTGCGGGGACTGCATTTGCAAGATGCACGGTCCTTATTGCTCGCTTCCCATTTGACCATGGGGGTATATACGTATGATGAAGAACCTACCGAGGAAACGCTCAATCAGTATGTCGTATATCAACAGGAGCCTGCAGCGGGCAGCAAACTGCAAGAAGGAAAAACTGTGAATATCCGTTTGTCTACGAACGTGGAAAAAGCGCCCACAGTGAGCACGGGAGACGATACGGAAGAAGAATTCTTTTAAGCATGGAAACGCAAACTTCGATGGTGGACGAG
>CAMOEO010000164.1 GCA_946612175.1 uncultured Verrucomicrobiota bacterium | reverse complement strand
GGCGCGGAGGCTCCGCGGAGCGGCCGGACGGGCAGTGGAATGACGGAGCGGCCGGGCGGGTAGCGAACGGCCGGACGGGCAGCGGAATGACGGAGCGGCCGGGCGGGTAGCGAACGGCCGGACGGGCAGCGGAACAACGGAGCCGGGCGGGTAGCGAACGGCCGGACGGGTAGCGGAACGACGGAGAGGCCGGGCGGGTAGCGAACGGCCGGACGGGTTAGTCCCCGGCGCGTTCCGCCAGCTCGCGGAACTTGCCGTGGAAGATCTCCGCCAGGGCGTCGAGGCGGGCCCGCTGCTCCTCCAGCGCCCACAGCACGAAGAGCCACTTCTCGCGGAAGCGGTAGTCGCCGAAGAGCCGCGGGTCATAGCGGTCGAACTGCTCGCGGCGGTCCTGGTAGTTCCAGCAGATCTGCCGCGTGCGCGCCGCGAAGCCCTCCCAGAAGGCGTCCGCGATGTCCCACGGGCCGGGGTCCGCGTGGCGGCGCGAGTAGTCGAACGCGACGCGGGCATAGCGCGAAAGGTAGAAGTCGAAGCACCGGGAGAGGTTCTCCTCCGTCCGGTCCAGGCTCGGCCAGCCCATCGTCCCGCGCACCGAGCAGAGCCAGACCCGCCGCGGCATCTCCTTGCCGAAGCGCACGTCGTAGCCGAACTCGATGATCTCCTTGCCCTCCGCGAAGCGCGCCGAACCGTCGGGCGTGTACTTCTTGAGGATCAGGTTCTCCGCCGCGGCCGAGCCCATCAGGACGATCACGGCGCGGACGATGTCCGCCGACTCGGCCCCGGTGTCGAAGAGCCCCGTCCGCGGGTCGCGCGCGTGGAACGCCGAGGGCGGCAGCTGGCTGAAGGGCTGCCCCGGGTAGCGCGAGCGCGTGAAGTAGTGCACATCGCCCGACGCCCCGTCGCTGCGGGCGAGCAGACGGTGGCGGCCGTAGGAGATGCCGAGCGCGCGGAAGGCGTGGGTGCGCGTGAGCGTGTAGGCGCCGTAGCCCGTCGAGCGCCGCGCGAGGCGCTTCTCGATGAGGCGCCGCGGCAGCGGGTCCCACAGCGTCTTGAATACGATCTCGCGCGTCTTGCCCTCGCCGAGCCGCACCCGCTCCGTGAGGGAGCGCAGCTCGTAGACGTTGACGTACTCGATGCGGTCGCCGTGGCTGATGTCCGCCTCCAGCGAGTCCAGGATCGCCAGCGTCCGCGGGTCCGCGCCGTCGTGCGGGAAGCGGTTGCCCAGCGTGTATGTCGCGCCCGGCAGCGCCGAGCGCAGGTCGTCGAACGCGCGCGACATCCCGACGTGCTCGTCGAGGTACACCGCGCCGTTGAGGTGGCGGTACAGCGTCTCGAGGAACTTCGGCGAGCCCTCGTCCGCCAGCGCGGGGTCCGCCAGCAGCGAGCGGAACGTCTCCCGCAGCGCCTCGAAGCGCTCCGTCGCGTCGGCCGCCGTCCGCGGGTCCGCGGGGTCCGCCGCCGAGACGTGGCGCCACAGGTCCATCGCCGCCGGGACGAGCGTCCGCTCCGCCACGCCGGGCGGCACGCCGAAGAACTCGATCTCGTGGTGCGACTGGAACTTGGGGATCAGCAGGTTCGGCGTCGGCTGGTCGCGATCCGTCCCGCACAGCTCGGAGAGGCCCGAGAGGAAGCCGGGGAAGTCCGTCCGCGCCAGCTCCCCCCACCGCTCGAAGTTGCGGAAGGTGAGGAAGTGGACGCCCTTGACGTTGTGGTAGTAGCGGATCGGGGAGTGGATGCGCGCCACCGCGCCCCGCAGCGCCGCCTCCATCTCGCCCGTCGTCCACGCCAGCGGCTTGATGCGCCACTCCTGCCCGCGGCGCGAGTAGAACTCCAGCGTCTCGTCCACGCGGTCGGCCAGCACGACGCGCCGCATCGGGTAGCCCAGCGCGAGCAGCCATTCGTCCATCTCGACCACGTCCGCCGTCGAGGCGCCGCGCTGCGAGATCTCGAACGTGTCGCCCACGCAGTTGGCGCACACGAGCTTGCGCGCCATGACGTCCGGCTGCGCCTCCGGCGGCAGCGTCGAGAAGCCCCACAGGCGCCCGTCGAGCAGCGGGACGGACGCCACCGCGTGGTTCCCGCTCGTCACCGTCATCACGTTGCCGAACACGCGCGCCGTGGCGGCGTCGGGGCTCGGCGAAAGCGCGGCCTTGGAGACGAGCACCACCGGGTCGCGGTTCTCGAGCCGGTCCCAGATGCCGTCCTCCAGCACGAACGAGTCGTCGAAGAGGTCGAAGCAGACGAAGGTCCTCTCCTTGCCCCAGGCGGAGACGGTCACCGTCTCCGCCCGGCGCTCGGCGGCGGCCATGATGGACCGGAGGAATCGCTGGATCTCGCCTGGCATGTCGGATGCCCCTATCCTAGCAGAACCCGCCCCGCGGTTCAACCCCGGATGCGCACCCGTGCGCGATGGCGGAAAGGGGGCGGCGCGGACGCCCGCATTTTCGCTTTCCCTCCGGGGCGGTTTGTGCTACACTCCCCCCCCGCGACCGCGGGCGGCGAGCCCGCGGGTTTTCACACCCCTCCGCCCTCCTCCGCCGCCCCTTCCGCCCCTACGCAAGGACCCCCCCCATGACCGAAGCAGCCCCCTCCGCCCCCCTGTCCGTCACCGACCTCTCCGCCCGCATCGTCAACGAGACGGAGCTGGCGAAGCCCGACGCCGCGAAGATCCTCGGCTGGATGAGCGACCTCGTCGCCCTTCTCGGACCCGCCCCGTCGGAGTCCAACGGCCAGCTCCGCGACGACACGTTCCTCGTCGCCGAGCAGCGCTTCCTCGACCTGCACGACGTGCCGGCGCTCGTCGGCCTGCTCCGACTCAAGGCGCGCTGGACCGGCAACCGCGTCGGCTACGGCCAGGAATGCGCCGCGATGCTCGCCTCCGCGACGAAGGACCGGCTCGTCCAGGCCAAGGTGGCGAGCGCGGGCTTCGGCTCGCGGCGCCCCGTCGAGGCGCTCGACCGGCTCGAGTTCCTGCTCTCGCTCGCCCCCGGGGTGGCCATCGCGGACCGGACGCTCGGCTACGGCGAGGTCCGCCGCGAGGACGACTTCTACCGCACGCTGGAGGTGGTCTTCGACCGCGACGGCGCGGCGCGCACGATCGGCTTCCGCTTCGCGGCGGACTCGTTCCGCGTCGTCCCGCCGACGCACGTGCTCGCCGCCCGCCACGCGAACGCCGCCGAGTTCGCGAAGCGCTGCGCGGAGAAACCCGGCGAGGTCGTCCGCCTCGTGCTGGAGTCCTACGGAGACATGCCGGTCGCGCGCCTGGAGGCGCTGATGAAGGACCTGGTCCTCCCCGCCGGAACGGACTGGAAGAGGTTCTGGTCGGCCGCCCGCGCGCAGCTGGCGAAGGATCCGTCGGTCGTCGTCCCCCCCGCCACGAAGAAGAACGCCTGCGTCGAGCTGCTGCGCGGCGGCCCCGCGAGCGCGAGCGACCAGACGCACCGCGACGTGGAGCGCTTCGCCGCCTCGCGCGAGCCGAAGGAGATCCTCGAGAAGGCCGCCGGCTTCCTGCGCTCGCCCGGCGCGGCCGGCTTCACGCCGGAGCTGCGCGCGGCGTTCGCCGACCGCCTCGCCTTCGTCGTCAAGGCCTCCGTCGCGGACCGCCGCCTCGGCAACCGCGCCAAGGTGCAGGCGCTCGTCCTCGCCCGCGAGGCGGGTCTCTCCGAGCTGCCCGTTTCCCTGCTCGTGAACGACGCGACCCGCCCCGGCCTGCTGGAGGGCTTCCGCTTCACGGACGACTCGTGCTCCGTGGTCGACCTGGCGGGCACGCTCGCGATGCCGGAGATCGTCCTCGACGCCGCCCGCACGCTGCCCGCAAACCGCATGGAGGCGCTGCTCGCGCAGATCCCGATCGAGAAGGACGCGGAGGTCGCCCGCGCGTTCGTCCGCGCCCTCCCGCGCATGACGCCCTCCCTCGTCGACCACATCGCCCCGAAGCTGATCGCCGGCCCCGCGGCCGCGGAGTTCGCGGAGCTCGTTCGCGCCCAGTTCGCCCAGGACCACGTCTACGATCCCGAGGCGGAGGCGGCGACGGCGATCGACGACGAGGAGGGCTCCGGCGGAGCCGCCGCGGACGGCCTCTCGCTGCCGCTGCTGCGCTGGATCTGCCACGCGCAGTCCTCCGCGAAGACCCGCAAGGCCGTCTACGGCATCGTCTCCCCGTTCGCCATCGCCTCCCTCGCGAGCGTGGCGCTCGGCTTCCAGGCCGAGAAGGAGAACCTGCGGATGAAGAACGACATCAAGAGGCTCTTCGTCGCCGGCCGCCGCGACCCCGACCCCAAGTCCAAGGGCGTCGAGATCGACGAGGGGAGCAAGTGGCTCTTCCCGCTCCTCGCCGACATGTCGTGGGAGGAGCGCGCGTCGATCTTCGTCCGCATCCAGGCCCTCGAGGGCGTCTGGGAGCCGCTTCGGAAGCGCCACCTCGTGGCCAATCTGCTCAAGAAGTGGCCGAACCTGTCCGTCCACGTCCCGAAGGCCCGTCCCGCGGAGGCGCGCGGATTCTTCCGCGAGAACGTCACCTCGCCGCGCACCTACCGCGAGCGCGAGGCGCAGTACCGCCACCTGATGGACGTGGAGATGCCCCAGAACCGCAAGGACATCGAGTTCGCCAAGGGCTTCGGCGACCTCTCCGAGAACTTCGAGTACGAGACCGCGCGCCGGAAGGAGCGCGAGCTCGTCGCCCGCCAGCAGCAGCTCGAGGAGGATCTCCGGCGCGTCTCCTCGTTCGACTTCTCCGCGGTCGAGCCGAGCGGCTTCGTCGGCCTCGGCTCGCACGTCGTGCTCGCGTTCGGGGACGGCACGGAGAAGGAGTACTCGATCCTCGGCGAGTGGGACAGCCAGCCCGAGCTCGGCATCATCTCGTGCTACACCCCGCTCGCGGAGGCGCTGCTCGACCTGCGCGAGGGCGATTCGGTCCAGCTCCCGACCGACGGCGAGGAGGCCCCGGCCTGCACGATCAAGGCGATCACCGCGCTGCCCCCGTCGGTGCTCGAGTGGGCCCGCGGCTAGCGAGACCGGAGGCCCGCGATGCCGCTCCCCGAGAACATCACCTCGCCCCGCTCGTACCGCGAGCGGCAGGCGCGCCTCGACCGCCTGGTCGCCGTCGAGCTGCCGCAGAACCGGCGCGAGATCCAGGAGGCCAAGGAGTTCGGCGACCTCTCCGAGAACTTCGAGTACGAGAGCGCCCGCAACAGGGAGCGCCAGCTGCTCGACCGCCTCGCGCGGCTCCAGGCGGAGCTGCGCGAGGTCTCGCCCTTCGACTACTCCGCCGCCGAGGCGGGGGAGGAGGCCGCGCCCGGCACGCGCGTGGAGCTGCGCTACGAGGACGGCTCCGTCCGCGTCCTCAACATCCTGGGGCTCTGGGACTTCGACGAGGCGCTCGGCGTCATCTCCTCGCGCGCTCCGCTCGTGGAGCTCGTCCTCGGCCGGAAGGCCGGCGAGACGGTGATGATCCCCGACCCGGACTTCGACGGCGAGTTCCTCTCCGCGACGGTCGTCTCGGTCGGCCCCCTCCCCGCCGAGGTCGTCGCCTGGGCGAACGGCTAGGGCGGTCCCGCCTTCCGAAAATTTCCGGTTGACACGGCCCCTGCCTTCCGCTAGACTTCCCCGCGTTTTCCGTTCCTTTTCGTCCGGCGTGATAGCCAAGCGGCTAGGCAGAGGACTGCAAATCCTTCCAGAGCGGTTCGACTCCGCTTCACGCCTCCATCTTCCCGGAGCCCCCGCATCCGAACCGGTTGCGGGGGCTTCGTTTCGCCGGGCCCCGGGGCCCGGAACCGAGGTGTCCCATGAAAGCCCGTACCTTCGTCGATTCCACCGTGCTGCACGCCGTCGCCGGCAAGGGCGGCGACGGGTCGCACTCGTTCCGCCACGAGAAGTTCGTCCCGTTCGGCGGCCCGGACGGCGGCGACGGCGGGCGCGGCGGCCACGTCGTCCTCGTCGGCGACGAGGACACCGACTCGCTCGTGGGCGTCTTCTACGAGCCCGACCGCCGCGCGCCCGACGGCGGGCAGGGCCTGGGGCGCTACCGCCACGGCGCGAACGGGGCGGACGTCGAGATCCGCGTGCCGCTGGGGACCGTCGTCTCCGACGCGGAGACGGGGCGGGAGCTCGGCGAGGTGCTGGAGCACGGGCAGCGGCTGGTCGTCGCGCGCGGCGGCGACGGCGGCGCGGGCAACGTCCACTTCAAGAGCTCGACGCACCAGGCGCCGGAGGAGTGGAAGCCCGGCAAGCCGGGGGAGGACGTCCGGCTGCGGCTCGACCTGAAGAGCCTCGCGGACGCGGGCCTCGTCGGGTTCCCGAGCGCGGGCAAGTCGTCGATCCTGCGCGCGATCACGCGGGCGCGGCCGAAGGTGGCGGCGTATCCGTTCACGACGCTGCACCCGATCCTGGGCACCGTGATGCTGCCAGAGACGTTCTCGAGCTTCCGCGTGGCGGACATCCCCGGCATCATCGAGGGGGCGCACGAGGGCGCGGGGCTGGGCTTCGAGTTCATGCGGCACATCGAGCGCGCGAAGGCGCTCGTGCTCGTCGTCGACATGGCCGCCGTGGACGGCCGCGACCCCGCGGAGGACTACCGCACGCTGCTGCGCGAGCTGGAGGCCCGCGACCCGGCGCTGCTGGAGCGCCCGCGCCTCGTCGTGGCCGCCAAGATGGACCTGCCCGGCGCGAAGGAGCGGCTGCGCGAGTTCCGCAAGGAGACGGGGACGGCGCCGATCGAGGTCTCCGTGGAGGATCGGACGGGACTCGACCGCCTCGTCGCGCGGCTCGTCCGCATCGTGAGGCCGCAGCCCCGCACCGCGGGCCGCCCGCCCGTCGGCGCGGAGGGCGGCGCGGCCGCCCCCGGCCTCGGCGAGGCCGCGCGCGGCGCGGCGCCGGCCCCGCGCCGCCGCGGCGCCGGGCGCGGCGCCGG
>CAMOEO010000163.1 GCA_946612175.1 uncultured Verrucomicrobiota bacterium | reverse complement strand
ACGGAACTGCGACGGATCGTCGAACTGGGCCGGCAGGAGGTTCTCGGAGCCGGCGGGATTCGTCATGCGGGCGATGACGAACCACCCCGCCACGTCGCCCGCGTCGCAGCCGCTCCAGTCGTAGACCCAGATCCGGGCGGAGGAGCCGTCCGGCAGCGCGACGTCGAACCATTGCGCGAACGGCGCGGCGATGGCGGAGTGCCAGCCCACGTTGCGAAGCGAAAGGGCTGCCTCCGCGTTCGGCCAAGCCTCCGCGTTCCTTTTCCAACGCGGAGATCCGGCGGCAACGCGGAGGTGCCCGCGTCCGCTTCGCGCCGCCCGGCAGAGATGGCCGGTCTCGCATACGGCCCGTTCCGGCCGATTCCGCCGCCCGCCCGCACGGCCCATTCCACCAAAATCTACGAATATTTTTCTTGAGATTTCAATATTTTATTTTCATACTTTCACCATCCCGAACGGAGTACTCCCCCAGCCTCTCTTCGCTCGGCAGCCCCCTCTCGGAGGGGGGCGGCCATGCGACGCCGCGGCTCCGGAGCGCGGGGCGCGCCGGGGACAGACCGGGCTAGGCGGCCAGCGGCGCCAGCAGCTCCCAGACCGTCGCCAGGCCGTTGTAGGCGCCGTGCGCGACCATCGCCGCGATCGTCCACGGGGCCGCGATCGAGACGTCCGCCGCCGCGCGCTCCGCCGCCGCGCGCCGCCAGACGCGGGCGAGTCCGGCGCCCGAAAGCGACGCGCACCCGACGTGCAGCGCCGTGCAGACGACAAGCCGCCACAGCACCAGCCCCGGCGTGGGGTCCCGCAGGTAGACGAAAAGGTACAGCACGTTCTCGATGCTCGCGAAGACGAGCCCCGAGAGCGCGCACAGCGCCGCGACGGAGCCGCCCGAGGAAAAGAGCCACGGACGCTTCTCGAGCGTCATGAGCGGCATCGCCGCCTTGGCGAGCTCCTCCGCGACGGGGACGATCGTCACCGCCGCCAGGGGGGAGGAGACGATCGTCTCCCGCAGAACCGCGAACAGGACCGCGAACGGCCCCGCCGCCAGCGCCAGCCCGAGGAACGCGGCCGCGCGCAGCCCCCGCCCCGCGCCGGCCCACTGCGCCGCGACCCACGCGGCGTGCCGCTCGCGCGATGCCCCCGCCGCCGGCGCGTCGGCGAGCGCCGGCTCGCCCCACACGCCGTTCGGGTCGGCGCCGACCGCATCCGGCGCGGGCGCGGCCCCGGCCGCGCCGAGCGCGGGTTCGCGCGCGACCTCGGCGGTCGCGGACGCCGCGGCGCGGCGCGCGCCGGCCGCGCCCGGAAGGGGCGGCGGGGCGGCGACCCCGCGCAGCGCGGGCTCTTCGAGCAGCTCGCGGCGGGCGTCGCTCATGCGTCCGCGGCCAGCCGGTAGGCCGTCCCGGAGGCGGTGCAGACCGCCATCGGCGCGGCCCGGCGGCCGGCGCCGGAGGCGTTGCCGCCGATGTCGACCGTCCCGAACCGCACGTTGCACACGGCGTCGTAGCCGCGCGCCCGCGCCGCCTCGGCCATGCGCGCGAGCGCCTCCCGCCGCGCGCGGTCGAACAGCCTCGTGTACGAGCGCGACTCGCCGCCGAAGAGGTTGCGGAGCCCGAAGACCCAGGTCTTGAAGCCGTCGCTCGCGATCGCGGCCTCGCCGCAGACGAGCTCCGGCGGCGGACCGCCCGCGGCCGCGCCCGGAAAGCCCCGCAGCGAGGTCACGAGCACGTCCGCGACCGCCTTCTCGCGCGCCGCGAGCGAGGCCAGATGGCGCCGCTCCTGCCGGCGCCCGATCGCCCACCACAGCAGCAGCAGGACGGCCGGGAGGACGACGTAGAGCAGGCCCGCGACGGCCGCCTCGATCGCCTCGACGTCGGACGGATCCTCCATCGCTAGGCCTCCGCCTCGACGATGGCGGCCGTCCCGTACGCCATGATCTCGGAGGCGCCCGCGGTGACGGCGCTGGTGGAGAAGCGCACGTTGAGGATCGCGTTGGCGCCGAGCGCCTCCGCCTGCGCCATCATGCGCGAGACGGCCTCGCGGCGCGACTCGGTGAGCAGCTCGGTGTAGCCCTTGAGCTCGCCGCCGATGAGGTTCTTGAAGCCCGCCGCGATGTCGCGGCCGGCGTGCTTGGCCCGGACGGTGTTGCCCTGGACCATGCCCTTGAGTTCGACGATCCGGCAGCCCGGAACGGTTTCGGTGTTCACGACGATCATGGCGTCTTCCTTTCGTTGTTGGGGCCGGGCGGACCTCCGTCCGGCGCGGGTGAAGGGGATTCGGCGGGCGGGGCGGGGGCGTCCCCGCCCCAGCGGATGACGATCGAGCCGGTGGGGTCCGAGATTCCGCCCTCGGCCGGACGGACGGGCAGCTCGCCGGGCAGAGCCGCGGCCGCGCCCTCGGACGGCGGCGCCAGCGGCGGAAGGTCGCGGACGATCTCCCCGGCCCGCTCCAGCCCGTCGCGGAGCCAGCCGCCGCGCAGCAGCGCGAGGATCGCCGCGGCCAGCAGCGCCCCTCCCGCGAGGGCCGCCAGGAGCCGCGCGGAGAGCAGCCGCGCCGCGAACCGCCGCGGGCGCTGCGCGACGAGCGCCTCGTTCCAGCGGTAGCCTTCTCCGCGCACCGTCTCGATGCCCGCCCCGAGCGGGCCGAGCCCGCGGCGCAGCTTCACGACGAGCGCGTCCAGCGCGCGGGACCCCTCGAAGAACGCCTCGCCGTACAGCTCGCGGTGCAGGTAGTCGCGGCGGCACGCGAACCCCGCGTTGCGCAGGAGCACTCCGAGCAGGCGGCGCTCGGTCTTCGTGAGCCCCGCCACGAGCGGCGCCATCGCGCCCCCCGCCGAGGCGTCCGCGCGACCGTGCAGCCGCGCGAGCTTCGCGGCCAGCAGCGGCGCCAGCGCCTCGGGCGCGAGGCGCATCACGCAGTCGCTCGCGCCCGCCGCGAGCGCGGCGCCGACGTTCTCCTCGGTGAACGCCGCGGCGTCGAGCTGCACGATCGTCGGGATCTCGCCGCCGAATTCGCGGCAGAGCGCCAGCGCGTCCTCCCCGAGCGTCCCGAGGTCGACCAGCGCCAGGTCCGGCGCCGGCCGCCGTCCCGCGGCGCGCCGCGCGGCCGCCGCCCCGTCCGCCACCGCGACCTCCGCCCCGCGCGCCGCGAGCAGCGCGCGGAACGCCTCGCACCGCCCCTCGTCGCCGTCGGCGACCAGCAGCTTGGGCGGGGACATCGTTCGGTTCTTCGGCATGGCAACGGCGGAATGAGGCTCGTTTTCCCGCGATTCTACCAGAGCACGGAACGAAAGGAAAGGGGGCGACGAAAAAGTTACAAACGCCCCAAGTCTTCGCTCAAACTGCGCTTGTGGCGCGGGTTTTGCGCGAAACCCGCGCCCGCCGCCGCCGCGCCGGGCGGCGCGCCCCGCAGTTGGCCTCGCGCGCATTTGCGCTCGAGGCCAACTGCTTTTTCCAAGATTACCGTAAAGTTACACCATCCCCCGATGGCTTTCTGCTATGCTCGATCCTGTCGTCCGCGGGTGCGGACGTCTCTTCGTCCAACCCCGTTCCCCGAACCGAAAGGCCCCCATGACCCGCCTCTCCCTCCTCCCCGTGCGCGCAGCCCTCTCGCTCGCGCCGATCCTCGTCCCCGCCGCCGCCCCGGCGCAGACGCGCCCCGCCGCCGTCGCCACGTCCGCGCAGACGGCGCGGCAGGGCCTCCGCGCCCGCCCCGTGGAGTTCACCGTCCGCGCGCCGGCCCCCGAGGGGCTCCCCTCCGGCGTGCTCCCGTTCCACGAGGCCGGCGCCGGCGGCTACGAGATCGAGTACCTCGTCCGCGCAGCCGGCCTTTCCGCCCTGCACGCCGACACCCTCCGCATCGCCTCCGCCACCGTCGGCGGCGCCGACGTCTCGAAGGACGCCGACGGGAACCCGTCCTGGTCGGTCGACCGCTTCCCGCGGATCGCGGACGACGGCTCCGCCCTCGTCTTCACCCTCCGCATCGCCCCCGGCCGCGGCCGGCTCAAGGCCGCGCTGCCCGTCGTCCACGGGTCGGTCGAGGTCGACCGCGCCGAGGGCGTCGACACCCGCACCGCACCGCTCTCCCTCGCGCCGGGCTCCTCGGCGCGCCTCGGCCCGCTGACCGTCTCGGTCGAGGAGCCGAAGAAGTCCGGCGCCGCCTCCGCCGGGGCGCCCGCCGCCGCGTTCGACGGCGACGCGGACGGCGGAGACGGCGCGGAGGGGGGCGACGCGGCCGCCGCGTTCGCCGCCCTCGCCGCCGCCGCCGGCAAGGGGGGCGGGAACGCGCCCGCGAACGAGGAGGCCGCCGCCGCGATGGCCGCCGAGCTCTTCGGCGGAATGTTCGGCGGAATGCTCGGCGGCGGCGACGACGGGGAGGAGCTGCGGCTCCGGATCTCGGGCCCGCTCGACGCCCTCGACTCGCTCGCGCTCGTCGCCGGCGGCGAGGAGCTCCGGCCCGGCATGCGCATGCAGTTCTCCCCGACGAGCGCCGTCTGGTGCTTCTCCGCGCCCGAGGGCTCGAGCGTGCAGGTGAAGGCCGGCATCCGCAGGGGGCTTCGCCGGGAGACCGTCTCGTTCTAGCGCGCCGCGCCGATTTTCCTTGCCTTCACGCCCCGTTTCCCGTAGTCTAGAGCCCGATTTTCCACCCGCAACGAAAGGAACCCGCCATGCGCCTCTCCGTTCCCGTCTCCGCCCTCTGCCTCGGCCTCGCGGCCTCCGCCCTCGCCGCGCCCAACGTCACGCTCCGCGTGTCGTCCTTCAAGGACGTCTCCGACGCCGTCAACGCCGTCACCGCCGCCATCGGCCAGCCGATGCTCGGGGTCCGCTTCGCGAGCGAATTCCGCGAGAAGGTCGCCGAGGCCGCCGAGGCCGCCGAGATCGGCGCCTTCCGGGAGGACGCCCCCGCGTTCGTCGCGCTCCGCGTCGAGAACGCCTTGGGCGACGACTTCGACGCGGAGGACGTCGCCGAAGGCTTCCTCGCGCTCCCCTTCGAGAACCCCGACGCCGCCCTCTTCGCCCGCAAGGTGCTCGGCGGCCCTGCCGAGGGCGCCGAGCCCGAGGAGAACGGCTCCTTCGTCGTCGACGACACGTTCGTCGCGGCGGTCTCCGACCCCGCGCTCGGCGGCTACCTCGTCGTCGGCAAGCCCCCCTACGACCCCGCCTCCGTCGCCGCGACGCTCGCGGCCGCGCCCGCCTGCCCCGGCGCGGTTGTCGAGGCGGCCGCCACGGATCTCGCGGCGCTCGGCCTCGTCGCCTACGAGGCGCAGGTCTCCGAAATGGCCGAGACCCTCGCCGGCGCGCTCTCCGAGGCCGGCGTCCCCGTCTCCGCCAAGACGCTCGGCGCGCTCCTCGGCGCGAACCTCGCCTCGACGCGCGACGTCGGCGCCGTGCGCCTCGGGCTCTTCTCCGTCCCCGGCCGCGGCCTCGTCCTCTCCACGGCGACGTCCGTGAAGCCCGGCACGCGCACCGCCGCGCGCCTCGCCGCCGCCAAGCCGCTCGACCCCGCCGCGCTGGCCGGCGTCCCCGCCTCCGCCCCCGCGTTCTTCGCCGCCGGCTCCGACCCCGAGCAGGACCTTGAAACGGTCCTCCCCGCGCTCCGCGACCTGGTGGGCGAAATGGCCTCCGCCCCCGCCCTCGCCGAAGCCGCGCCCGGACTCCGCGACGCCATGCTCCGCCAGCTCGACGCCTCCCGGGCCGCCATCGCCGCCCGCAGCGGCGGGTCCGTCTACCTCTTCGCAGACCCCGCCACGGGCCGCCCCGGCTTCGCCTCCTCCGCCGTCTACGCGGACCCCGCCCCCTTCCGGGAGTGCCTCGCCGCGTTCCGGGACGCGATCGCCGCGCTGCCCCCCGTCGCCGCCGGGACCAACGGCATCGTGCTGCTCCCCGCCCCCGAGGACGGCAACGGGGCCGCCGTCGAGTTCCGACCCGCCGAGGCGCTCCGCGCCGTCGCGGCCCGCTGCGCCGGGTCCGGATGCGGCGTCTTCACCCCGGAATGCCTCGAAAACCTCGACGCGATCCTCGCCAAGGTCTTCGGCGAGAAGGCGGCCTTCGAGACCGCCCTCGACCCCGCCACGGGCGTCGCCCGCGCGAGCTTCCCCGTCGCCCCGCCCGCCGTCGCCGGCGCGTCGGCCGATCCGCACGCGTTCGACTTCCTCGTCTTCGGCCTCCCGAAGGAGGGGCCCGGGCCGGTGATGCCCGTCGCGGTCGGCGCCTTCGGCTACGCCGCCCTCGTCCGCGCCTACCTGCCCTTCGTCGACGGAATCGTTCCCGAGCTCCGCCTCGCCGAGGCCGCCCCGCGCCTCTTCGAGGGCGTCCCGGAGACGTCCCGCTGCCTCTCCGCCAAGTCCGTCGCGAAGGACGCGCTCGTGCAGCAGATCTTCGTTCCCTTCGAGGAGATGCGCTTCCTCGCCAACGCCTTCGGCGTCGCCCGCGACCGCATGATGGAGAAAATGCTCGGGGCCGGCGCCTGCCCCCCGACCGGCAAGGACGCCTGCTTCGACGGCGACGACGACGCGTGCGACGACGATGCCGCGTGCGACGATGACGACGACGACGCGTGCGACGGCGATGCCGCGTGCGACGACGACGACGAGAGCGACGACTTCCCCGGCGACGAGGACGAGTAGGGGGCGCGCTTCCGGATGCCCCCCTCCCCCGCCCCGCATCCCGCCACGGCGGCGCCGCCCCCGGACGGCGCCGCCGCGCCGCTTCTCGAGGTGAGCGACCTCCGCGTCGCGCTCCCGTTCCCGGACGGCGGCGCGCCCGTCGAGGTCGTCCGCGGCGTCTCGTTCCGCGTTCCCGAGGGCGGCTTCCACGCGCTCGTCGGCGAGAGCGGCTGCGGCAAGAGCGTGGGGGCGATGGCGCTCACGCGCCTCCCG
This sequence comes from uncultured Verrucomicrobiota bacterium, assembly GCA_946612175.1. Taxonomy (GTDB): domain Bacteria; phylum Verrucomicrobiota; class Kiritimatiellia; order RFP12; family UBA3636; genus UBA3636. The sequence goes on along the minus strand of CAMOEO010000163.1, from coordinate 61 downwards.
CCGACGGATGCCGACGCCGCGCGCGTCTCGGGCCGCGCCCTCTTCCGCGGGCGCGACCTGC
>CAMOEO010000162.1 GCA_946612175.1 uncultured Verrucomicrobiota bacterium | reverse complement strand
CGAGCCCCTGCGCTCCGCCCCGGGGCCGGGCGCCGCAAAAGTGGGGAATGTCCAGAATTCGCGCGGCCCGTTGCAACGGACGGCGCACTCGTGTAGAATGCGAGGACTCCTGCCTTCCCAAAATTCCGCCGTGGATTTCCCCTTCCCGAAACCGAGCCGCCGCCTCGTCGTGCGCCTTCTGGGCGTGCTGGTCTTCGTCTTCGCCCTGCTCCATACGACCGCGGGCATCCGCTGGAGCCGATACTTCCATCCGGACGAAATCCGGGTCGCCCGCTGGATCACGCAGTCCCGGCTCCACGGCTACGTCACCGACCGCGTCTATCCCGGGGGATGGTTCGTGATCGCGGACGCGGGCCTCGCCCTGAAGCGCCGGGGCCGGATCCTTCTGGACCGCCTCGCGGCCCGGGGAAGGCAGGAGGGCGCCGTCGCCGCCGTCCGCCCGGACACCTTCACGAACGAGCCCGCCCCGGCCCCGCTCTCCTCGGACCACCTCCAGTACGGGCGCAACCTCAACGCCCTGCTCTTCGCGGCCTGCGCGCCGCTCCTGTTCCTGGCGGCGCTCGAAACGGGGGCGAGCCCGGCGGCGGCGGCGCTGGCCGCGCTGCTGTTCGCCGTCCAGCCGTTCCCGCTGGAGCACGCGCACTACTGCGAGACGGACTCCGCGCCGCTCCTCTTCCTCTGCCTCTCCGGCTGGCTCGCGCTCGGCGCGCTCCGCCGGGGCTCCGTCCGCCGCGCGCTCGCGGCGTCGGCGGCCGCGGGCTTCGCGATCGCCTGCAAGTACACGCTCGCGCCGCTCGTCCTCTGGACGCCCGTCCTCGCCCTGGCGCTGGCGCTCCGGGCCCCGGAACGCCGGGGCCGGACCTTCGCGGCGGCCGCCGCCGGCGGCCTCGCGTGCCTGGCGGCGGGGTTCCTCGCGGGGACCCCGGCCCTGCTCGTCGCGCCGCTCTGGTTCCTCCGCGACGGGGCGCGGGTCTCCGGGGCGACCTACGACGAGATCCGCCTCGCGTTCGGCTTCCGGCCGTCCTTCCCCGCCGCCTGCCTCTGGCGGGCGGGCTCCCTCGCGCGGGAGGCCGGCGGCCTCGGCGCGGCGACGCTCGCGCTCTTCGCCGTCTGCGCGGCCGGCTGGTTCCGCCGGCGGGAGCGGCGATGGCTCGCCGTCTTCCCGCTGTTCTCGGCGGCGTTCCTGCTCCACTGCATCCTGGCGATGCCGTGGATCCGCAACCAGGAGCTCCTGCCCTTCCTCCCCGCCCTCTGCCTCGCGGCCGCGCCGACCCTCGACCTCGCCCTCGCCGCGCTGCGCCGCGGCGTTCCGGCGACGCGCAAGGCCGCCGCCGCGGCGTTTCTCGCCCTCTTCGCCTGCTCGATGGCCGACTCCTGGCTCGACGGCAACCGGATCCTCTCCTGCTTCCGCCGCCGCGACACCCGCGCGGAGTGCCAGAACTGGCTCGCCGCCTGCGCCGCCCCCGGCGTCGGGATCGCTGCCGACCGCTACGTCTGGCAGGCGCTGGTCGGGACGGACCTGCCCTGCCTCCGCGACAACGGCATCGCGGAGTTCTGGCCCGAGGCCCTCGCCCGGCCCGAGCTCGCCTCCGGCGGCATCCGCTACGCCCTCCGGAACGCGTCCTTCCGGCCCCGCAACGCCCGCCGCGACAACGCCGGCCGCAACGCCGCCATGGCCCGGTTCGAGGCGGACTGCCTCCCGATCGCCGCCTGGAAGATCGCCCCGGGAGGATCCCGCACGCGCCCCTTCGCGCAGCCCGACATCGAGCTCTGGGCGCTCCCCCCCACGAACGCCGCGCCGCCCTCGGCCGACCTCCCGTTCGTCCTCGACCGCCCGCTGTTCTTCTCGCCGGGAAGGCGCCCGCTCTACGCGCCGGAGGAGCGAGCCCCGGGCGTCGGCCCCGTCCGCGCGATCGCGACGGTCGGGCAGCGCCACGCCGTCCACCCCCCGCCGGCGCCGGGCCCGCTCTGGGCCGTCTCGCGCGTGCTGGCCGGACCGACGGAGGGCTCCGTCGCGTGGGACGACGGCCTGTTCCGCCCCCGCCGCGCCGCGTTCGCCGGCGCCCCGGCCGTCCTCTTCGAGCTCGACCGCGCCGCGTTCCGCCGGTGCGCGGCGTCGGACGTGCGGCCCTTTTCCCGCCTCCGCCTGCGCGACGCCGACGACCAGAAGACGGTCTGCGCCACCGTTCTCTCCTCCGACCCGGCCGAGGTCGCGCACGCCCTCCGCCGGGGAGGTGCCCCGGCCCGCGCCCTCGCCTTCCTGCGCGCGCGGACCGATCTCGACGACGCCGCCCGCATCGAGGCGTTCCTCGCGGCGAGGGCCGCCGGTGCGCCGGCCGAACCCGGCTGGACGGCCGCCGCCCGCGCCGCGCTTGCCGCCTTCGACGCCGCCGAGGCGGCGGCGGCCGACGGGTCCGGCGCGGAGCCCGCCGTCCGCGGCGTCCCGCTCCGGACGCTGCGAGACTTCGCGCGGGTGCGCATCCCGCGCGGCCCGCTCCCCGCCAAGACGGCCCTTCCGGTGTTCCTGCCCGCGGGCCGCTACCGCGTCGAGGTCCTGCTCGACGCGGCCTACCCCCCGGTGGAGACGGACCGCTGGTTCCACGGGCAGGAGGGCCCCGTCGCGGAGACCGACGACGAACAGGGCCGCGAGATCCGCGTCGCCTCCGTCCGTCTCCGCCGCGATCGCTTCCTGGGCTCCCGCCTGCTCGACCCGGACCCCGAGGGGGAGCGCATCCGCTTCCTCCGCATCGAGGTCGAGTGGAACCCCGCCGATTCGCTCCGGCGCGCGGCCGACGAGCTCCGCGCCGCGCTCGCGGCGGCGGACGCCCCCGCGGCATGACCCCGTCCGCCGCGGACCGGCGCGGAGATATTCCTTGCGAAACGCGCCGGAATTTGCGAGAATCCACGGCGTTTTTCAAAACGTCCGCCCGCCGGCGGACCTCCGCGACCCCGCAGAAAGGACGATCCACGCCATGAAGAAGGTCCTCATTCCCACCAAGCTCGACTCCCTCGCCACCAAGATTCTCCTCGACCACGGCGGCTACGAGGTCGTGCAGGAGCCCAAGACCCCCATCCTCGACCTCGCCAAGGCCCATCCCGACGCCCACGCGCTCATCGTCCGCTCCGAGAAGGTCACCGCCGAGGTGATCGACGCGCTGCCCGGCCTCAAGGCGGTCGTGCGCGCCGGCGCGGGATTCGACAACATCGACGGCAAGTACGCCCGCGCGAAGGGCATCGACGTCATGAACACGCCCGGCGCCAACTCCAACGCCGTCGCGGAGGAGGTCGTCGCGCTCATCCTCGCCGACCTGCGCCACGTCGTCCGCGCGGACGAGACCACGCGCCGCGGCGAGTGGGAGAAGGCCAAGCTCATGGGCCGCGAGCTCACCGGCAAGACCGTCGGCATCGTCGGCCTCGGCCACATCGGCCGCCTCGTGGCAAAGCGCATCTCCGGCTTCGAGTGCCGCGTCCTCGGCTACGACCCGCTCGTCCCGCCCGAGAAGGCCAAGGAGTTCGGCATCGAGCCGGCGGACGTCGAGACGATCTTCCGCGAGTCCGACTTCATCACGCTGCACATCCCGCAGAACGCCGAGACCAAGGGCTTCGTCGGCAAGAGGCTCCTCGCGCTCATGAAGAACGACGCGACGCTCGTCAACTGCGCCCGCGCCGGCATCGTCGACGAGGACGCCATCCGCGAGGCCCGCGGCCTCAAGGCGATCCGCTTCCTCAACGACGTCTACCCGAAGGACGCCGAGGGCCCGAAGTCCGTCGCGGACATCGCGGACCTCATGATGCCGCACCTCGGCGCCTCGACCGTCGAGGCGAACCGCAACGCCGCGGTCCGCGCCGCGGAGGAGCTCGTGGACCTGGACGAGAAGGGCGTCTCGCCCTTCGTCGTGAACCGCGACATGCCCGCCGGCCTCGACGCCTCGTACTGCGACCTGGCGTTCATGATCGCCCGCGTCGCCCGCGCCATCCTCGGCCCCGAGAAGCCGCTCTCCCGCATCGAGGTAAGCTGCTACGGCAAGCTCGAGCCCTACGCCAAGTGGCTCTCGCTCTCGCTGCTCAACGGGATCTGGGACGACATCAACCGCTCCTCCGACTTCAAGACCGTCATCGCCGACCTCGAGGGCCGCGGCGTCGCGTTCAAGGTGCGCGAGGCCGACGCCACGAAGAAGTACGAGAACTCGATGACCGTCGACCTGGCGGCCGGCGCGGCGCAGGTCTCCGTGCGCGGGACCGTCGGCGAGGGCGTGAAGATGATCGCCCGCATCGACGAGTTCAACCACCTCTACTGGACGCCGACGCGCAACGCGGTGTTCTTCGAGTACGACGACCGCCCGGGCGTCATCGGCGCCATCGGCGACGCCCTGCACAGGGCGGACATCAACATCGAGGACATGCGCAACCCGCACAACCCCGCCACGGGGCACTCGATGGCGATGCTCTCGACGAACAAGCCCGTCGCGCCGGAGCTCGTCGCCGCGATCGCGGAGAAGATCAAGTCCTTCAAGTCGAGCGCGCTGGCGTTCTAGCCCCGCGCCGCCCCGTCCCCCGCCTCCTTCACTCTCCACCCCTCCCCTCCCATGCTCCAGACGCAGAAGAACCGGAAGTCGGCCGAGCTGGACGCCCTGCTCGACGAATTCGAGTCCAGGGCCTCCGCCGCCCCCACCCGCACGCTCGCCCCCGGCGACCCCGTGCACGGCACCGTCCTCGCCGTCGGCCCGACGACCGTCGTCGTCGACCTCACGGCGAAGATGCAGGGCCTGCTCGACGTCGCGCAGTTCGAGGAGGGCCTGCCCCTCCCGCAGGTCGGCGACCCCGTCGACGCGTACTTCGTCGGCCTCGAGGACGGCGCCGCGCGCCTCACGCTCTCCGGCGCCGCCGTCGGCGCGCCCGACGAGGCGATCGGCGCGGCCTACGCCGCGAAGCTCCCGCTCGAGGGGAAGTACGAGAAGGAGGTCAACGGCGGCTTCGAGGTCAAGGTGAACGGCCAGCGCGCGTTCTGCCCCTACTCGCAGGTCGCGCTGCACCGCCCGCGCGAGGGCGCGCCCTCCCCGGTCGGGACGACGGACACGTTCCTCGTCGTCGAGTACAACCCCGCCGAGCACACGCTCGTGGTGAGCCACCGCGCCGTCGAGGAGAAGGACCGCGCCCTCCGCCGCGAGACGCTCCGCTCCTCCCTCTTCGAGGGAGACCTGCGCAACGGCGTCGTCACGAAGGTCATGCCCTTCGGCGCGTTCGTCGACATCGGCGGCGTCGAGGGGCTCATCCCGAACTCCGAGATCTCGTGGGACCGCTCCGTGAAGCCGGAGGACGTCCTGCACGAGGGCGACGAGGTGCAGGTGAAGGTCCGCCGCATCGACTGGGAGAACGAGCGCTTCACCTTCTCCCTCAAGGATCTCTCCAAGGACCCGTGGCAGGCCTACTGCGAGGACTTCGCCGCCGGCAGCTACGTCTCCGGCCGCGTCGTCAAGCTCATGCCCTTCGGCGCCTTCGTCCAGCTCGTGCCGGGCGTCGACGGGCTCCTCCCCATCGCCTCGCTCGGCCGCGGCCGCCACATCGTCGACCCCGGCGAGGTGGTGAAGGTCGGCCAGGAGGTCGACGTCCGCATCGAGTCGATGGACCCCGTCGCCCGCCGCATCTCCCTCTCCCTCGTCGACAGCCGCGTCCGCGCGCTCAAGCCCGGCGAGATCGCCCCCGGCGCGGTGCTGAAGGGCATCGTCGAGTCCTGCCGCGAGTTCGGCGTGTTCGTGCGCCTCTCCGAGGACCGCACCGGCCTGCTGCACGTCAGCGAGGCCGGCATCCCCAAGGGAACGGACGCGCTCGCCGCCCTCGAGGAGAAGTACCCGGCCGGCTCCGAGATCGAGGTCCGCGTCAAGGAGGTCGGCGACGGCCGGGTCTCCCTGGCGCTCCGCAACGAGCGCGTCGAGGCGCTCCGCCCCGGCGAGATCGCCGTCGGCGCGGTGCTGAAGGGCATCGTCGAGTCCTCGACGGACTTCGGCGTGTTCGTGCGCCTCTCCGAGGACCGCACGGGCCTGCTGCACGTCAGCGAGGCCGGCATCCCGAAGGGCGTCAACGCGAAGCTCGAGCTCTCGCGCAAGTTCCCCGACGGCGCCGACGTCGAGGTGGTCGTGAAGGCCGTGGACGGCGACCGCGTCTCGCTCGCCCTCCCGTCCGTCATCGCCGAGCGCGCCGCCGCGGACGCCGACGAGGCCGACCTCCGCGCCCGCATGCGCGCCAACCGCGAGAACGCCTCCTCCTCCGGATTCGGCAGCTTCGGCGACCTCCTCGACGCCGCCCTTGGCGGCTCCGGGGACGACGGCGCCGCGAAGTAGCGGCGGCCGCCCCCCTGTACTGCGCCGCAAGGGCCGGACGCGCGCGAGGGCGCGGAACGGCGGCGCACGGAGTACTCCCCCCGGCGCTTCGCGCCACCCCCCTCTCGGAGGGGGGCGGCCGGGCAGCGGACGCCACAGGGGAACGTCGCCCGTCCCGCGTCCTTCGTCGCTCTCCCCGCGCCCTCCGTTCCCCGTCCACCCCGCTCTCCGTCGCCCACCCGTCCCGCGCCCTCCGTTCCACGTTCCGCGCCCAGCCCGCCCGACGCCTGGCCCGTCGCAGGAAGCCTAAGATCGGCCCGCATGGCGGAGTGCCAGCCCTCGACGCGAAAGCGGCTGCCTCCGCGTTCGGCCAAGTCTCCGCGTTCCTTTTCCAACGCGGAGATCCGGCGGCAACGCGGAGGTGCCCGCGTCCGCTTCGCGCCGCCCGGCAGAGATGGCCGGTCTCGCATACGGCCCGTTCCGGCCGATTCCGCCGCCCGCCCGCACGGCCCATTCCACCAAAATCTACGAATATTTTTCTTGAGATTTCAATATTTTATTTTCATACTTTCCCCATCCCGCACGGAGTACTCCCCCAGCCTCTCTTCGCTCGGCAGCCCCCTCTCGGAGGGGGCCGGCCGGGCAGCGGACGCCACAGG
>CAMOEO010000161.1 GCA_946612175.1 uncultured Verrucomicrobiota bacterium | reverse complement strand
CCGTAACTTTTTTTTGCGTTGACTTCCGGCGGGGGTTCGGACAGAATGACCGCGAATCCCGCACAAGAATCCCGCCATGAACGTCTCCTTCGCCACCGCCGCCGACTGCGAGCAGCTCCTCGACTTTCTCCCGTCCGTCTTCCGCCGCGGAAACCCGTCCCACCCCCGCTTCGAGACGCTCTTCCCGGACCTCTTCCTCCCGACCGACGAGGCGATGGGGCACCATGCGGTCGTGCGCGACGAGGCCGGGCGCATCGTCGCGTGCGTGGGCGCGTATCCGATGACGCTGCGCGTGGCGGGGTGCGACGTCCCGATCGCCGGCATCGGCCAGGTCTCGACGGCGAAGGAGTGGCTCGGCAAGGGCTGCATGTCCGCGCTCGTGAAGGCGCAGATGGACCGCCTGCGGTCGCTCGGCGTCGCGCTCGCCTGGCTCGGCGGCCGCCATGACCGCTACGCGCACTTCGGGTTCGAGACGGGCTCGCTCTCCTTCGACTACGGCCTCGACGCCCACTCGATCGGGGAGGTCGCGCGCACCCGCACGGTCCGGCGCTTCTCGCACGGGCCGATGGCCGAGGGCGCCGTGACGCCCGAGATGTTCGCGCTGCGCGAGCGCACCGCGCCCGCGACGGTCGTCGAGCCGATCGGGCGCTGGCGCATGCGCCTGCGCCGCTCCGACTGCGAGGTCTGGACCGCGACGCCCGCGGGCGCGGCGGAGCCGGACGCCTGGGCGGTGCTCATGCCCAATGCCCGCCGCATCGACGAGGTGGCGGGGTCCGTCGACGGCCTCTTCGAGATCTTCGCGGAGGCGACGCGGACGTTCGGCACGCCCCTGCAGCTCGCGCTCCCGGTCTGCGAGGCGGCCCGGCCGCTCGCCGAACGGGCGCGCGCCGCCTGCGCCTGGATGGGCCCGCGCTGCGAAACGCTCGCCGTGCTCGACCGCGACCGCCTGCTCGAGGCCTACGCCCCGGCCATCCGCCCGGGCACGCGCCTGCCCTCGCGGGAGCTTTCCTCCGCGGAGCTGGTGCGCGCGTGCTTCGGCCCCGAGCCGTCGGCGTTCCCTCCCCTGCCCTTCGCGCTCCCGAACCTCTACCACGTGTAGGGGGCGGGGCGCCGCGGGCCGGCGTCAGGAGGCCGCGGGGGCCGTCGGCGGCGCGAAGGCGTCGCGGACGGCCTCGACGCATTCGGCGAAGCGCCCGGTCTCGTACGCGAGGTCGAGGACGGTGTAGCGCCGGTCGAGCATCTGCGCGGCGATGGCCGCGGCGGCGGCACGCGCGGGCGGGACGCCGAGCTGCGCCGGATGCGAGGGGGCGCCGGCGGCGAAGAGCATCGCCTGCATGCGCGGCCACCGCATGAGCGTGCGGTCGACGCGGTCCCGCAGCTCGGGCCAGGCGTCGGCGACGCGGTCGAGCCGCTCGCGGAGCGCGTCGGGGGAGGCGTGCTTGGCGCGGCATTCGGCAAGGACGGCCTCGCGCAGCGGACCGTCGGGGAAGAGCGAGGCGACCATCGCCTCGCGCTGCGCGAGCGAGGGGTACGCGGCGAGGGCGGGGTCGACGTCGGTGGGGTCGAACTCGCGCGCGAACAGCGCGTCGTAGACGGCCAGCGCGCAGAGCGCGCCCACGCCCGCGAGCGCGCCCGCGGCGGGGGCGGGCCCGCCGGGGGGCGCGGCGCCGGCGGCCTCCCACACGCGGGCAAAGAGCCGCGGGGAGCCGTAGGCGGGGCGGCCGGATCCGGCGCGCTGCATCGCGAGCCCGGCGTCGACGAGGCCGCGCAGGAGCGCGTCGAGCGGCTCCGGCTCGCCGAGCGCGAGCTCGTGCGGGTGGTTGAGGCGGGCGTCGAGCGGGGCGCGGAAGAGGTCCCACGCGGCGCGCGCGACGGGCGGCTCGACGGCGAGCCCGGCGGCGAGGAGCCAGTCGGTGCCGGCGACGGTCAGCGCCATCAGCTCGCCGTAGCCGGCGGCGGCAAGGCGCTTCGGGGCGCGGGCGAGGACTTCGGGCTCGGCGAAGACGGCGACCGGCGCGCGGCACGGCAGGTCGGCCGGGACGCCCGTGGCGGCGTCGGGGAGGCGCGCGCCGGGGGCGGCGAAGGTCGGGGAGGAGGCCGCCGTGGCCAGGACGGCGCACGGCGCGCCGGCCGCGTGCGCGGCGGCCTTGCAGAGCTCGGCGATCGTGCCGCCGCCGACGGCGAACGGCGCCGCGCGGAGGCCGGGGCCGGGCGCGGCGGCGGCGAGCGCCGCCCCGACGCGCGCGAGCGCGGCGGCGGAGACGCGCGGCGGGGCGTCGAAGACGAGCGGGCGCAGGACCGGGACGCCGGCGGCGCGGAAGGCGCCGTAGAGCTCGCGCCCGGCGGCATTCCACGTGGCGGGGTCCGCGACGGGGAGCGCGGCGAAGCCCGGCGCGAGGTCTCGGAAGGAGGCGGGGGCGCGGGCGATCGCGCCGGGCCCGAGGTCGGCGACGCGGGTGTCGGGAAGATCGGCGGGAAGGGTCATGTTCAGTCGATCCGGAAGGCGGCGAGGCGCAGCGGACGATCCGCGGGGGCCCGGACGGGAACGCGCAGGACGGGAAGGTCCCAGTCGATGCAGCTGCGGGGCTTCCCCTTCGGCTCCGCGCCGGAGCGGCCGAGCGGCCGCCAGAGGGGAACGGAGAGCGCCACGGCTCCGTCGGGATCGAGCAGGGAGAGGGTGGATTCCGGACGCAGCCACCCGCCGGAGGGCAGCTCGACGATCCCCTCGGCGCCGGGATCGAGGACGAGTGCGCGGCCGCCATCCTCCTCGCGCCAGTCGCCGTCCATTGCGTAGGGCGAGCGGCCGAGGGCGTAGCGGCGGCCGGGGCGGACGACGGGGCGCAGGTCGTTGGCGAGCGCCTCGGCGGTTTCGGCGAGGCGCGTTCCGGCGAGCGACGGGGCGGAAAAGACGAAGAGGATCGCATCGGCGTGCGCGGCGGCGTCGCGGAACTCGCGGGCGGGCGGGAGCTCGTTGAAGCGCAGGACGACGTTCGTCTCCGCGTAGAGGCCGGAGCGGAGGAGCGCGGCCTGGAGCTGTTCGCCGAAGCTGTCGCCGAGGAGGTAGACCGTATTCGTCCCCGGCGCGTCGACGGGCGGGAAGACGGCGCGGGCGTGCAGGTCCCCGCCGCGGCGGTACGGGACGGGGAGGTTCAGCAGGCCGGCGATGTCGCGGTCGCGCGGGTCGTCGGGGCCGGGCGCGAAGACGGGCGGAAGCGGCGCGGGGCGCGGCAGCGCGGGGGCGGCGTGCGCGAGCGCGGCGGCGGCGGCGCGCGCGGCGTAGTCGACCGTCCAGTGCGTCCCGCCGTACGGGAAGAGCGTGCGGGGATCGGCGGCGGGGTCGGCGAGCGCGGAGGCGTCGACGAACGGAAAGCCCGCGTCCGACAGGAGCCCGCGGACGGTGCGGTAGGGCTCGGGGTCGGCGTCCTCGGAGGCGGGACGCTCCCCGAAGGCGAAGTAGCGGGCCGGCACGCGGTCGCGCAGCAGCTCCGCCTTGCTCGGCGCGAGCAGGAACGCGACGGGGGCGTCGGGGCGCGCCGCGTCGAGCGCGGCGCGGAGCCTCTCGAGCGAATGCAGGGTGCGGGAGCGGAGGCGCGGCCGCGCGATCGGGAGGTTCGTGCGGAAGGAGACGTCGAGATAGGGCTTCTCGAAGAGCCAGCCGTCGCGGCCCTGGACGATCCGCCCGGCGAAGCCCGCGTGGTAGCGCCCGCCGGACGCGAGGTCGAAGAGGCCGTTCTTGAGGAAGAGCAGCTCCGTGCGGCCGAAGAAGACATGGCCCCAGTGCGCAGAGACGCCCTCGCGGAAGCGGCCGGAGACGAGGTTCTCCGGCGTGGGCGGCGGCGGCGGGACGTCGGGCGTGTCGAACCCGTGGGCGCCGACGAACCCCGGGAGCCCGAACCAGCCGAGCAGCGGCAGGCCCAGCGCGAGGGCCATCGCGGCGAGGAAGAGGGTTCGCGGAGACGGCCGGCGCATGGGGGAACGGGGGCTAGGCCTGGCGGCCGAACTTTGCCATGACCTTCTTGAGGTCCTCCCAGACCGCGCGCTTGGCGGACGGCACGCGCAGCAGGTAGGCGGGGTGGAACGTCGGCATCATCGGGATGCCGCAGAAGTCGGTCCAGATGCCGCGGACGCGCGTCAGGCTCGCGAGCGGGTCGCCGACGAGCCCCTTGTACGCCGTCGCCCCGAGCGCGACGAGGCACTTCGGGCGGACGAGCGCGATCTGGCGGCGCAGGTAGGGGATGCAGACCGCCATCTCCTCGGGCGTCGGCGTACGGTTCTGCGGCGGGCGGCACTTGAGGATGTTGGCGATGAAGACCTCCTCGCGCCGGTAGCCCATCGCGGCGATCATCTTGTCGAGCAGCTGCCCGGCGCGCCCGACGAACGGACGGCCCTGCAGGTCCTCGTCGCGCCCCGGGGCCTCGCCGACGAACATCACGTCGGGCGAATCGGCGTTGCCCTCGCCCGGCACGGACTTCGTCCGCGTCGAGGCGAGCGCGCACTCGCGGCAGGCCGAGACGGCGGCCGCGACCTCGGCGAGGCCGGCGGCGCCCTCCGCGCGGGCGGCGACGCCCGCGCCGGAGGAGGAGGCGGCGGCGAGCGGGATCGGCGCCGGCACGGCCGGCGCCGGAGCGGCCGCGGGCGCCGCGGGACGCGGCGCCGGGGCCGGGGCGTGGACCGTCGCCGCGACGGGCGCCGGGGCCGGCGCCCGCGGCGCGGCGGGGGCCGCCGCCGCCGCGGGGGCGGCGGCGAGGAACTCCGCCACGGCGGCGGGGTCGAGCGGGGCGCGGCGGCGCCCCGCCTGGATCTCGACGTCGACGTACGTGCGGACGTCCTCGAGCAGGTCCCGGGGGATCGGCATGGCCGCCCTCCCCTACTTCGCGAGCTTGGCGCGGAGCTCTTCGAGGCGCCGCCTGCGGGCGCGGAACCCCTCGGCCTCGCCCTCCATCTCCTTCCGCTGCGCCTTCTGCAGCGCCGAGATCTCGTCGAGCGCCTTCGACTGGAGCGCGGCCACGGAGGAGGGGTCGGAGGCCTTCGCGTCGTCGAGCTTCCGCTCCCATTCCGCGATCTTGGCCTCGATGGCGTCCCTGGCCTCGCGGGCGCGCGCCTCGACCGCCTTGTTCTTCGCCTCGATCTCGTCCCATTCGGCGAGCTCCTCGGGCGTCAGCTTCGCGGCGCGCACGGCGGGGTCGTTCTCGGCGAGCGCGGCCTTCACCTCGGCGATGAACGACGCGGGCGTCGCGTCCCGGCTCGCGCCGAGGCGGGCGAACTCCTCGCCGGCCGGCGTGAGCAGCACGTAGGTCGGGTAGCCCTGGACGCCGTACTGCTCCTGGAGCTTCAGGTTGCGATCGCGGTAGGCCTCCGGAACGAGCGACTCGTCGCTCGGGAAGTCGATCGTGACGAGCACGAGGTTCGTCGCGGCCCAGGCCTTCCACTCCTCCTGCGAGAACACCTGGCGGTGCATCAGCTTGCACCAGCCGCACCAGTCGCTGCCGGTGAAGTCGAGCATCACGGGCAGGCCCCGCCCGGCGGCGAGGGCGAGCGCGGCGGCGTGGTCCTGTGTGAAGACGCCGGGCTGCACGACGGCGGCGGCGGGCTCGTCCGCAAGGGCGGGCGCGACGAACAGGGCGACGGAGGCGACGAGGGGAAGGAACCGTTTCATGGCGTGGCGGGGTGGAGGGGATCGGGACGGGACGGACGGGGGGGGAGCCGGCGCGCCCGGCGGCGGCGGGCCGCCGGGCGCGGGCGGAGCCTACTTGACCAGCAGGCTGGGGCTCGTCATGTCGGCCGGGACGGGGAGGCCCATCATCTCGAGGATCGTCGGGGCGATCGAGGAGAGGATGCCCTCCTTGGCCATCTTCACGCCCTTCTCCGCGGCGTCGTTGGCGACGTAGATGCAGGAGACGGGGTTCATCGAGTGGCTCGTCATCACGGCGCCGGTCTCGTAGTTGACCATCTGATCCGCGTTGCCGTGGTCGGCCGTGATGAGGATCTTGGCGTCGAGCTTGAGGAGGCGCTGCACGAGCGAGCCGACGTTCTCGTCGACGATCTCCACCGCGCGCTGCGCGGCGAAGGGGTCGCCCGTGTGGCCGACCATGTCGCAGTTGGCGTAGTTGACGACGATCAGGCCGTACTTCTCCGGATCGGCGTCGAGCCGCGCGAAGATCTCCGACGTCACCGCGAAGGCGTCCATCTCGGGGTGCGAGGCGAACGTGGCGGGGTCGAAGCGCGACGGGATGTTGACCTGGTCCTCGCCCTCGGAGGGTTTGGTGGACTTGCCGTTGAAGAAGCTCGTCACGTGGCGGAACTTCTGCGTCTCGGCGATGCGCAGCTGCCGGATGCCGGCCGCGGAGACGACCTGCCCGAGCAGGTTGTCCATGCCGCCGCCGCCCTCGCCGCCCATGGCGCCGAGCAGGTAGTTGTCGAACTCGTCCCAGTAGCGGGTGAAGCCCATGTAGGTGACGGCCGGGCGCACCTTGCGCGTGCCGGGGTAGTCCTCGGAGACGAACGCCTGGGAGAGCTGGATGGCGCGGTCCTGGCGGTAGTTGGTGTGGAAGACGGCGTCGCCGTCGCGGATGCCGTCGTAGCCGCCGATCGCGTAGGGGACGATGTATTCGTCGGTCATCGGCTGCCCGTCGGGAGTCTTGTCGCCGGCGTAGGACTCCGCCACGGCGTCGGCGGCGGTGGCGGCCTTGCGGCAGCCGGAGGCCTCGCCGCGGCAGAGCACGTCGAACGCCTCGTCGGTGAGCGCCCAGTTCTTGGCGCGGTCCATGCCGTAGTAGCGGCCCATGACGGTGCCGATGCGGCAGCCGCCGATCTCGGCCATCTCCTTCTCGAGGCGGGAGACGAACTCCATCGTGGAGCGCGGCGGGGTGTCGCGGCCGTCGAGGAACGGATGGACGACGATCTCGCCCTCCGGCCATTCCTCGCGGGCGCGGCGCATGAGCTTGTAGAGGTGCTCCTGGTGGGCGTGGACGCCCTCGTTCTGCAGGAGGCCGAGGAAGTGGAGGCGGCCGCCGC
>CAMOEO010000160.1 GCA_946612175.1 uncultured Verrucomicrobiota bacterium | reverse complement strand
CAAGGGCTCGGCGAGCTCGACCTTCCGCACGGAAGACCGCCCGCCGCGCCTTCTCCGCATTCCGGGCGTGCCGAACGCGCGCGACCTCGGCGGCTGGCGCGCTGCCGGCGGGCGTCGCGTGCGGCAGGGGCTCCTCTACCGTTCGGCGAACCTCTGCGAGAACGCGGACGAGTGCCCGCCCGGGGAGCCGCCGCGCATGCGGCTCGACGCTGCCGGCGTCCATTTCATGACCAACGCGCTCGGCATCCGCACCGAGCTCGACCTGCGCGAGCCGGAGGCGTGCGCGGGCCTCGACGGCTCGCCGCTCGGACCGTCCGTGCGCCGCGTGCAGATCCCGTCCGGCTGCTACGGGCGGATGGACGAGCCGTGGGCGAAGGAGGCCTGCCGCCGGGCCCTCGAGATCATCGCCGACGAAGGGAACCTCCCTCTCCTCGTTCACTGCAGCAGCGGCCAGGACCGGACCGGGACGCTCGCGTTCCTCGTGAACGGGCTCCTCGGGGTCTCGCCGGAGGATCTCGTGCACGACTGGGAGGCGTCCGCACTCTGGAAGGACGAGCACGACTGGTTCAACCGCAACCACACCTACGCCGCGCTCCTCGCCGTGATGGACCGCTACCCCGGCGAAACGCTCAACGAGCGCATCGAGTCCTACGTCCTCTCGACGGGTTTCCCTCCTGACTCCATCGCCCGCCTCCGTGCGCTCCTGCTGGAGTAGCGGTGCCCGGCCGGCGCGCGCCTTTCGAAGTCCTCTCCCGTGCCAACCGAACGACCCGTTCGGACCATTGCGTTCAAACGGGCGGCGCGGTAGAATGGACGGCATGAAACGGTCACCCCGCCTCTGCGCCGCGCTGGTCGCGGCGCTCTCCGCCGGTGCGGCGCTCGCCGGCGTGGAGGACACCGTCTGGAACGCCCAGAAGGAACGCGCCAGGACCCTCAGGCCCGCGAACGCGAAACGTCTCCGCGCCGCCGGCGAGAAGGGCGACGTCGCGTTCTTCGCCGTCCCGGCGATGAGCGACCTCATGCGCCTCGACGACACCTGGCCCGACGATGGCGCGCTCGGCGGCACCGTCCGCTGCGTCGTCGCGCAGGACGAGTTCGAGTCCTGCTCGTTCGAGCTCTTCGCCTTCCGCGACCTCGACGGCGTCGAGCTCTCGGTCGACCTCGTCCTGCCCAGCGACCTGCGCGTCGTGAAGCGCTGGTTCCAGAACGGCAACGGCTGGACGAGCTACTTCGACGACGTCGGCCTCAAGCTCGTGCCGGAGCTGCTGCTCCACGACGAGAACCTGATCCGCGTCACGAAGGAGAAGGGCGGCCCCGCGAACCACGCCCGCGTCCGCAGGGACGGCAAGGACACCTGGGTCTGGATCTCGTCCCCGAAGGAGATGAACCCGAAGGAGGAGCCCTGGCAGTACGATCCCGGCTTCGCCGACGCGGACCGCCTGCTCCCGGTCTCGCTCTGGAAGAACTCGTTCAAGCAGTTCTTCCTCACAGTCCATCCGCCGAAGGACTGCGCTCCCGGCGTCTACAAGGGCTCCGTCTCCGTGACGCGCAAGGGCGAAGAGCTTGCGCGCATCCCGCTCGCGGTGCGCGTGCTGCCGTTCTCGCTGCCGCTCCCGAAGGGCTACCTGGAGCGCGACAAGGCGTACCTGCATTCGTGCATGGGCGCGATGCCGAACCTCGAACGCCTCGCGAAGAAGTGCGGCGGCGACGAGGAGCGCGCGAAGGCGTGCTTCCGCGCGTGGCTGCAGTCGCTCTACGACCACTCGGTCTTCCACGCGCCGTGGATCGGTCCGTCCAACGAGTGGTGCGTCCCGATGCTGCGCGAGATCGGCTTCCCGCTCGACGTCGTCTTCGGCAGCAGCATGGTGCCCTGGTTCGCCCTGAACTTCGGCGGGAGGATGAGCTACAAGCACCTCCGCAGCGCGCGGGACTCGGCGAAGAAGTGCGCGGCGTTCTACGCGCGCGTCCTCCCCGGCTCGAAGATCCTCTGCGGCCACGGCGACGAGCAGGGCGCGGCGTTCGTGACGACGCACCGCGAGCTCTTCCGCGAATACGCGCGCAACGGCATCGCCATGGGCTGCGCCGGGCATCCGGCCCTGCTCTACAAGGGCGGCTACGCCTACGGCTTCCAGCCGATGGCGGGCTCGCCCGACGAGGCGTACGACAAGTCCCGCCCCTGGCGCGAGGTCGGCACCTATCCGATCGGCTTCTACGCGATGCAGCACACCGGCAGCGAGAACCCGCAGTTCACGCGCCGCCAGCACGGCCTCCTCGGCTGGCTCAACGGCATGACGATGGCCTACAACTACGAGTTCGCCGTCGGCAGCTTCAACGACCGCGCGAACGTCCTCTACCGCCCGATGGTCGTGACCTACGCGAACGGCCAGGGCCTGATGGAGACGATCCAGTACGCCGGCTTCCGCGAGGCGTGCGACGACATCCGCTACGCCTCGTACCTGCTCGACCTGGCGGAGCGCGCGGCGGCGAGCGACGACGTCGACGTGCGCCTGCTCGGCCGCAAGGCGCGCCTGTACCTCGCGACGCTCCCGGGCGAGACGATGGACCTGGATGCCGTCCGGCTCGAGATCGTCGAGAAGATCCTCGCCCTGCGCGCCGCGCTCGGCGACGACCCGGCGCCGGCCGTCGCCGCAACCAAGGAAGGAGGCACGAAATGAAGAAGGTTCTGTTCCTGGCCGCGGTCCTCGCGGCCGGCCTCGCCTCCGCGCTCACGCCGGAGGAGAAGGCGGCGCAGGAGAAAGAGCGCGCCGAGATCAAGGCGAGCGAGGAGGCCTGGAAGGCGCTCCGCAAGGAGGCCGAGGACCTCGCGCAGCAGGATTTCAAGGGCGGCTTCGCCGACTACTGGCACGACCGCATCGACGCCGCGCGCGAGCTGCTCGACGCCTCGCTCACGAACGCCGTCTTCCGCAACCGCCAGCGCATCGACATCTGCCGCCAGATGGCGCAGTACCGCCTCGAGTCGACGCGCGACGAGGCCGGCGCCCTCGCGGAGGTCGAGCGCCCGTTCGCGTTCGAGGGCCTCTCGGACGACGACCGCGCCTACGCCGAGTCGCGGCGCGCCGACCTGCGACGCGCGATGGGGCTCGACCCCGAGCCGGAGAAGCGCGAGCCGACCGAGGAGGAGCGACTCGCCGCGATCGCCGCCTGCAAGCCCGGCTCCGGCGCCTGGGGACGCGCCGTCAACGACTACGCGAAGTTCTGCGCGGAGAAGTCGGCCGACCTCTTCCGCGAGCGCGTCCCGGCGAAGATCGCCGAGGCGGTCGCGGCCGACCCGAAGACCGGCTGCGCGCGCGCCGCGTTCGACGCCGCCGCCTGGCAGGTCCGGCGCGGCGAGGCCGACCCCGCCTTCAAGGAGGCCGCGTTCGCCGAATGGCTGCTCGGCTGGGTCGACACGCTCCCCGCCGAGGCCCGGCCGGACGCCACGCGGCTCTTCGACTACGCCGGCCAGTTCCCCGGCCGCGACCTCGCCGCGCGCCGGGAGGCCTACGCGAAGGGCGTCGTCGAGCGCGCCAAGGACGAGGCGAACCGGGTCAACCCCAACACGCTCCGCAGCGCGGAGAAGTTCCTCGCCTTCCGACGGGCGGCCGACGGTCCCGGGCGCGCGATCGACGTCTGCCGCGCGTGGCTGCGGGAGATCGGCAAGGCGGACGACAAGGTCGAGCTCGCGAAGCTTCTCGCCGAGCAGGCGCGCGACTACCTCTCCCGCGGCGACGAGGCCGGCGCGCGCCGGATCTGGGCGGAGCGCGAGAAGGTCGTGCCGCCGCGCCGGCCCGTGTCGTTCTCCTGCCCGTGGTGGGGCGACGCGCCGCATGACGTGCGCGGCATCGTCGAGTCCGACTTCTACAAGAAGGCGCCGAAGGCGCTCCTGACGCACCGCTACGGCGACAACCTCGAGTTCCTCATCGAGACCGACGCCGCGCTGACCGGACGCGAGATGACGACCGACAACGGCGAGACCTTCCGCCCGTCCGAGCTCTTCGCCTTCTGCGACCCGTCCGGCGTCTCGTTCCTCCTGCGGCAGTATCTCGACGACATGGGCGACATCCGCGCCGGCCTCGCCCGCGCGCCCGGCGTCGAGTCCTACGTCTCCACCGGCATCGACGACCCGTACCACTGCTTCCTCTTCGGCACGGGCGAGGACGCGAAGCCCGACGACGGCTTCACCACGCAGTACGACAACGGCACCGGCTACCGCGTGACGCGGCAGGAGCGCGGGACCCTCCGCTTCCAGAGCCTGTACCTCGAGGACGGCGTCGCGACGCTTCTCCGGATCCCGTGGGCCGCGGCCTTCGCCTCCATGCCGCCGGAGACGCCGGCGTGGTACGTCGAGTTCCTCAACTGGTCGCACGGCGGGCGCAGCCTCGGCGGCTCGATCTCCGTGCACAACCGCTCCTCCTTCGCCGAGATGAGGTTCGCGGGCGTCGACGCCTCCGCGCGCCTCGCCATCGAGCGCGCGCTGCTGCCGAAGGCAAAGGCCGTCTTCGACGCCGCGCTCGCCGCCAACCGCAACGGACAGGCGGAAATCTGGTCCGACCCGGAACTGGGCGACCAGGCGTTCTACCTCGCGAAGGTGAAGCCGCTCGTCGATTCGATCCGGCCCTACGCCGACCGCGTCAAGTCCGGCATGACCGACGAGGACGTCGCCGACATCTGGGACCACGCCGGCCGCGCGATGCTGAACGTCGACCACGACATCGCCCGCCTCCGCCGCGAGTGGCTCGAGGAGCGGCTCACGGAGGACTGACTCGCGATCCGCGCACGAAGCGGAAACGGCGAAGGGTTAGAACCCGGCTGCGCGATTGACAGCCGGATGGGGAAATGCCATACTTTTTCCCATGAAAGACACCCGCTTCGGACACTTCAACGCGGACGGCTCGTTCACCGTCACCACGCCCAAGACCCCGCGCAACTGGTACAACTATCTCTTCAACGACGGCTACGTCACCTGCTTCTCGCAGACCGCCTTCGGCGAAGGGTTCGCGCAGGACGACCTCGGTCGCCGCCTCCCGATCGTCACCGAGCGCCACATGTTCGTCGTCGACGCCGAGACCGGCCGCTGGTGGACCGCCCACGGCCTCCCGCTCTCGCGCACGTACGAGGGCTTCGCCTGCACGCACCGGCCGGGCCTCACCGTCGTCGAGTCCGAATTCGACGGCATCGCGATGCGCCTCTCGGCCTACGTCCACCCCGAGCTCTGCGGCGAGGTCTGGGACGTCGCGGTGGAGAACCGCTCGGGCCGCCCGCGCCGCCTCCGCGTGATCGCCTACGACGGCACGAACGTCGACGGCCCCTACAACATCCAGAGCTACAACACCGGCTCGGCCGGCTGGGACGCGGCCCTGAACGGCGTCGTCGCGACCGGCGCCGCCGCGTTCGGCGGCCCGAAGCAGACCGAGGCCTACGTCTTCCTCGCCGGCGACACGCCCTGCACCGGCTTCGACACGCGCAAGAACGCCTTCATCGGCGTCTATGGCAACTTCGCCGAGCCCGAGGCGCTCCAGGAGGACGGCCGCTGCCGGAATTCGGACTGCTGCGGCGAGAAGATCTGCCTCGTCCTGCAGAACGACGCCGACCTCGCCCCCGGCGCGCGCGCCTCGTTTCGCTACGCCGTCTCGTTCGTCCAGGACCGCGCCGAGGCGCCCGCGCGCGCCGCGGCGATGCTCGCCGTGGAGCCGGACGCGGCCGCCGCGCGCGCCGACGCCGACCTGGGCGGCGTCCGTCTCCGCACGCCGAACCCCGACCTCGACTTCCTCGCCAACACGTGGCTCGAGCGCGCCTGCGTCCTCGGCGCGCGCTGGGCGCGCGTCCGCAGCCTCGGCTACCGCGACGTCGTGAGCGACTGCGACTGCCTCGCCGCGTTCAACCCCGAACTCGCCGCGCGCGACCTCAAGCGGATGCTAGCCTACCAGTATTCGAACGGCTACGCGCCGCGCAACGTGCTCGGCGGGTCGATCAACGACAAGAACTTCGCCGACTGCTGCGTCGGCATCCCGATGGCCGCGCACTCCATCGCGATGGAGCTGGGGCTCGAGTCCGGATTCCTCGACGAGGAGGTGCCGTTCAACGACGGCACGAAGGCCTCCGTCTACGAGCACTGCCGCCGCGCGATGGACTTCCTCTGGAACTTCCGCGGCCTCCACGGCCTCATCCGCATCTGGGGCGGCGACTGGAACGACTGCATGGACACCGTCGGCCTCCAGGGCCGCGGCGCCAGCGTCTGGCTCTCGATGGCCTGGTGCTACGCGAACCGCCTCTTCGGCCGCCTCGCCGAGGCGACCGGCCGCGCGGACGACGCCGCGCTCTCGCGCGAACGCGGCCGCGAGATGGCGGACATCATCAACGCCGCCGCGTGGGACGGCGGCCACTACCTCTGCGCCTACAAGGACGACGGCACCAAGCTCGGCTCGGACGAGAACGAGGAAGGCCGCGTCTTCCTCATCCAGCAGCTCTGGAGCATCCTCTCCGGCGTCGTCACGCCCGAGCGCCTGCCCAAGGTCCTGCACGCGATCGACGTGGACCTCTACGACCCGATGGGGACGCTCGTCATGGCGCCGGGCTACTCCCGCATCGACAACTCGATCGGCTACATCGGCACCAAGGCGCCGGGCATCCACGAGAACGGCGGCATCTACCTGCACACGCTCGCGTGGAAGCTCGCCGCGGAGGCGGTCCTGAAGCGCAACGACAAGCTCTACGAGACGCTCCAGCAGATGCTTCCGGTGCGCGACGACGGCACCTCGCGCCCGTCCGAGCCCTACATGATCTCCAACTCGATCTTCGGGCCGCAGACGGGCTACCGCTACGGGACGCCGGGCCAGAGCTGGCGCACGGCGAGCGCCCAGTGGCTGCTCAAGTCGCTCGTGAACTTCATCTTCGGCCTCAAGCCCGCGCCGGACGGCCTGCGCCTCGATCCGTGCCTTCCGGCGCAGTGGCCCGAGTGCGGCATCGTGAAGCGCTTCCGCGGGACGACCTACGACATCACGTTCCGCCACGAGCCC
>CAMOEO010000159.1 GCA_946612175.1 uncultured Verrucomicrobiota bacterium | reverse complement strand
GCGCCGGCATGGGCGGCGGCCGCTTCGCCGCCCGTACGGCCACCTGTTCTGCGGGTGCCGGAGACGGCACCGGCATAGGCGGCGGCCGCTTCGCCGGCCGTACGGCCACCTGTTCTGCGGGCGCCGGAGACGGCGCCGGCATGGGCGGCGGCCGCTTCGCCGCCCGTACGGCCACCTGTTCTGCGGGCGCCGGAAACGGCGCCGACGGATCGGGCCGGCGGCGAAGAATCGTGGGCGGGGGCCGTGGAGGAAGGGAGGAGTGGGGCCGCTTCGGGGGCGTCTTCGACTTCTTCAAGGCGGCCTTCACGGCGGGGCCGAACAGAATCGCGGCCCAGACCAAGAGGAAGAGTTTTTCCGCGCTGCCCATCAGGAACCCCTCCCCTTCTCCTCCGTATCGGGAGCCTTGCGGGGCTTCGGCCGGGAGCCGAACCGGGAAACCAGGAAGAACAGGCCGCCGGCGACGACGAGCGCGAGCACGGCGAAGCCGAGCGCAACGGCGCCTTCGAAGCGTTGCGCGGCGGTCCAGGAAGCCAGCAGACAGAGAACGGCGCCCACGATTCCCGCGAACCCGCGGGGAACGAAAAGCTCGAGGAAGAGGAGCGCCGCCCCCGAGCCGAGATAGGCGAAGTAGGTCTGCATGCGGCGGATTGTACCACTTCGCCGCGGCAAAAGACAAGCGAACAACGAAAGGCGTCAGAACGCCCAGTTGAGTTCCGTTCGGAAAAAGTAAGCGGTGCGGTCGCTCGCGTAGTAGTCGCCGGGCTCGAAGACCTCGAGGAAGAGATGGCCCGCGAGCTCCCCGGCGTCGCCCTTGGCGATCGGGAAGCGGTAGAGGATCGTCTCCAGCCACCCGCGCTCGCGCCCGCCGCCGGCGCCGTCGCGCTCCGGCGCGAAGACCGGACCGACCGTCGCCTTGATCTTGTGCGCGCCGTCTTCGCCGAACGCGATTCCGCCCTCGAGCCAGCACTGCGCGAGGTTGTGCCAGGTGCCGACGCCATCGGCGTCGAACCCGTAGAGGAGCAGTTCGCTGATCCACGGGTAGCGGCCGAAGAGAACGTTGAAGTCCTCCCGCCGATCGGTGCCGGCGTCGTCGCCGGAGAGATGCAGCGCGTTGGCGGAGACGTACGTTCCGGGCGTGAACTCGTATTTGAGCCCGCCCGTCGCGAAGCCGGCCCGCCGGTCGTAGCCGTCGCTGTTGCTCCACTGGTACGCCGTCTCCAGCTCCGCCGAAAGCCCCTCCGAGAAGCGCGGCATCAGGCGAAGCCCGAGGGTGTGCACGTCCTCGTGCGGGACGCGGTCGCCGCCGAGCGTGCGCCATGCGGTGTCGCGCAGCCAGACGTAGTAGGCGCCCCAGCCGAACTCCGGGAGCGACAGGTCCTCGAAGAAGGCGCCGGCCGTGGCCTCGTCCATTCCGTTCCAGCCCGGCGCGAGCCCCGTCAGGTCGCGGTGCTCGTGGCCGATCGCCAGGTCGTTCTCGCACGTCCCGTAGAAGCCGAAGAGGTCGAGGGTGGTCTTCTCCGCGGGACGGACCCGCGCCCGGACGCCGTCGAAGAAGGAGGTGCGCGAGCCGTCCTTCGCCGTTCCCTCCGCGAAGAGCCGCCCCGACCCGAGCCGCACGTCCTGCCGCCCCAGCGAGAGGTCGACGCGCCCGTCGAACAGATTCCGGAAGGAGAGCTCGAGGCGGTCGAGGATCAGCTCGTCGGGCCACTCGTAGGACTTCTGCCCGGTGTTGCGGACGCGGAATTCGTCGCACAGCCGAGCATCGAACGATGCGGCGTCGCCGAAGTCGATTCCCGCGAACAGGCGGGGACGGACGCGGAAGTAGCTGTTGTTGCCGCCGCGCGTGACGGCGGGCTCCGCGGTGCGGATCGGGATGTCGTCGAACGCCTCCAGCCGCAGCCGCAGGTCCCCGCCCGCCCGGAAGGAGACGCGGTCCGGCGCCTTCCCGTCGAGAACGGGGGGCTCGGCGGGCGCCGCGGGAGCGGCGGCGGCGACGGTCGGGGCGGGTTCCGGAGCCGGCGCGCCGGGCGAGGCTTCGTTCGCGAAGGCGGCCGCTGCGGCGGCCAGGAGAAGGGCGGCGGGAAGGGGTCGTGCGTTCATGCGGGTGATTCTATCAAAAGGAACACCCGGATGCAAGCGCCTCGTGCGCCTCGCCGGCGGGGTGGCGCGCGGGAGCGATTCGTGCTATCCTTGTCGACGCAACCGCGCACGAGCCCCCATGCACCGCCCCCCCGCCACACCTCCCCTGAAGCTGACCTCCGACGAGGCGTCGGCCCTCAAGCGCCGCATGGGCCCCGCGCACTTCGCGGACCGCATCCGGCAGGAGGACACGCGCGAGCTCAAGCTCGGCGGACGCCTCCGCTGGTGTCCGATGAAGTACGCCGGCCCCGCCGCCCGCCTCGCGTTCCGCCTCGCGGGCCTCTACGGCCGCGCGCACCGCGAGTTCCTCGACATCCGCATCCGCGAGGAGACCTTCGCGCTTCCGGGCCTTCCGCCCGCGCTGGACGGCTTCACGCTGCTGCACCTCTCCGACCTGCACCTCGACATCGACCCTGCGCTCCCGGACGCCATCCGCGTCGCCCTGGGCCGCGCCGCCGGACGCTACGACGCGGCGGTCGTCACGGGCGACTTCAACAACTTCACGGTCCACTCCGACGCCGTCGCGCTGCGCCTCGTCGCCGGCCTGCGCGACGCCTTCACCGCCCCCGTCTACGGCTGCCTCGGCAACCACGACTCCATCCGCGACGTCCCCTTCCTCGAGCGCGCCGGCTACCGCATCCTGCTCAACGAGTCCGTCCGCCTCCGCCGCGGCCCGGGCGGCCCCTCGCTGCTGCTGGCGGGCGTCGACGACCCCAACATCTTCGCCACGCACGACCTCGCCGCCGCGCTCCGCGCGCGCCGCCCCGGCGAACCGTCCGTCCTGCTCGCGCACGCGCCCTCCGTCCATCGGGAGGCCGCCGACGCAGGCGTCTCGCTCGTGCTGTGCGGACACGTCCACGGCGGGCAGGTCTGCCTCCCCTCCGGCCGCACGCTCGCGTGGCGCCACTGGCGCTTCCCGCGCCGCGTCTGGCGCGGCCGCTGGACCGAGGGCGCCACGCAGGGCTACACCACCTCGGGCATCGGCGCCTGCGGAGCCCCGCTGCGCCTGCACTGCCCGCCCGAGGCGGTCCTCGTCCATCTCCGTCCCGCGTAGCCGCGGCGACGGAAGAAGGGGCCCGCGCTACCGGCCTTCCGCGCGCAACGCCTCGATCGCGGCCCGGAAGCGGGCGGCGACCGCGTCGCGCTCGGCGTCCGACGCATAGCGCGCGGCGCCGGACTCGAACGCCGGCGGCACGGGACCGCCCGGCGCGCGGGGAATGACGTGGAAGTGCAGGTGCGGCACGGTCTGGCCGCCCTCGACGCCCGTGCACTGCAGGAGATTCGCGCCGCCGCCGAACGCGCGGACCGCGGCCGCGGAGAGCAGCCGCACCGCCTCGAAGAGCGCGGCGCGCGTCTCGAGGTCCTCCGCCGACGCCGCCGCGCCCGCGGGGACGGAGGCGAGGTCGGTCCAGTGGCGGCGCGGCACCACGAGCGCATGGCCGGGGGCCATCGGGTTGACGTCGAGGAAGGCGACGACGCGGTCGTCCTCGTAGAGGCGGGTCGAGGGGATCTCGCCCGCGAGAATGCGGCAGAAGATGCAGTCGGACATGGGGTTCTCCTTCGGTTCGCCCCTACCCTACCACAATCCCCCCTCCCGCGCAACCCGCCCGCGCCCGCTCGCGCGCCGGAACGCCCCTTTCCCTCCGACCGGAGTTCTGGTATACTCCCTCCCCGAAGCCATCCCCCCTCGTCCCCGACCGTGAACACCCTCTCCCCCGCCGGCCAGGCCGGCACCGCCCGCCTCTACCGCATCGAGCCCGAAGCGCCCTCCGCCGCCCCCGGCGTCGAGGCCTACATCGCCACCACCCCCGGCACCCGCGCCATCTGCAACGACCCCGCCGTCGCCGGCGTCCGCTACACCCGCCTTCTGCGCGAAGCCTGCACGGAGATCCTCCGCGCGCTCGCGCCGGACGTCCCCGAGTCCGACGCCGTCGTCGTGAACATCCTCCGCGGCGGCCTCAACTTCGGCCTTCGCGACGCCCTCGCCGACGCCTTCGGCTGGAACGCGCACACCACCTGCTTCATGAGCGCCCAGCGCGCCCGCGACGCACCGGACTCCGAGGCGTGGCACATCACCGAGAACTCCTACCGGAAGGTCTACTTCCCCAAGGCCGCCTCGTTCTTCGTCGGCGACGTCGTCGCGACCGGCACCAGCCTCCGCTACGGGCTCCAGGAGCTGCTCAACAGCGCCGCCGAGCAGCACGTCGCCGTCCGCAACCTCGTCTTCTTCACCTACGGCGGCCCGAAGGCGCACGAGATCCTCCGCGAGATCGACGCCGACTGCCGCGCCCGCTTCCCCGGCTACGGCCGCACCATCCTCGTCTACCTCGAGGGGCGCTTCGTCGTCCCCGCGCCGGACACCCCGCTGCACGTCCGCCTCACCGGGACCGACCTCATCCGCCTCGGCGCCCTCATGGCCCCCGAGTTCGTCGAATCCCAGTACGAGAGCCCCTCCTACCCGATCGAGCGCTGCACGATCTACGACGCCGGCTCCCGCGCGTTCTGGCTCTACGAGTACGTGGCGGACGTGATCGGCTACTGGCGCCAGAACCTCCAGTTCGCCAACCACGGCATGACGTTCTCCGAGCTCCTTGCCGAGCGCTTCCCGGAGCTCGACGCCGCCCGCTTCGGCGACGTCGACCTCCGAGCCCTCGCACGCGACCGCATCGCGGCGATGGAGCGCGTCCTCCGCCCCGAATAGACCTCCCGCCATCCTCCCTTCCCCCCTTCACCCCTTCAACCTCTTCAACCCCTTCCCACCATGGAAAAGACCCTTCTCGTCCTCGCCGCCGGCATGGGCAGCCGCTATGGCGGCCTCAAGCAGATGGACCCCATCGGCCCCTCCGGCGAATTCATCCCCGACTACAGCGTCCACGACGCCCTCGCCGCCGGCTTCCCGCGCGTCGTCTTCGTGATCCGCCGCGACATCGAGGCGGACTTCCGCCGCATCGTCGGCGGGCGCTGGGAGGCCCGCGCCGACGTCTCCTACGCGTTTCAGAGCCTCGACGACCTCCCCGCTCCGTTCGCCGTCCCGGAGGGGCGCACGAAGCCCTGGGGCACCGCCCACGCGATCCTCGCCGCGCGCGACCTCGTCCGCGGCCCCTTCGCCGCCGTGAACGCCGACGACTACTACGGCCCCGAGGCCTTCCGCCTCGCCGCGGAGCACCTCGACGCCACCGCCGGCGACGAGCGCGCCTACTGCATGGTCGCCTACCGCCTCGACCGCACCCTCTCGCCCAACGGCACCGTCTCCCGCGGCGTCTGCACCGTCTCCCCCGACGGCATGCTCGTCCGCATCGTCGAGCGCCTCGCCCTCGCCCGCGCCGCCGACGGCACGATCCGCGACGGCGATGACGCCTTCCCGGGCGACGCCCCCGTCTCGATGAACATGTGGGGCTTCAAGCGCCGCTACATCGACCTGCTCGCCGAGTCCTTCCCGCGCTTCCTCGCCGAGAAGGGCTCGCTGCCGAAGTCCGAGTTCCAGATGCCCACCGAAGTGGACCGCCTCCTCCGCTCGGGAGAGGCCACGGTCCGCGTCCTCCGCACCTCCGCCCGGTGGTACGGGGTCACCTCCCGCGACGACCGCCCCGAGGTCGCCGCCTTCCTCGCCACCCTCCCCTCCCCGCTCGCATGAAGAACGCCGGATTCACCCTCATGGAGATCCTCGTCGCGCTCGCGATCGCCGTGACCCTCACGGGCGTCGTCGGGCTCGCGCTCCTGCCCAAGCTCCAGAGCAGCAAGGTCGACGCCGCCCGCCTCCAGCTCGCCGGCTTCCGCACCGCCCTCGAGCTGTACCAGTCCGACAACGGCGTCCTCCCCACGCCGCAGCAGGGCCTCGCCGCCCTCGTCCGCGCCCCCGCGACGCCGCCCGTTCCCGCCCGCTACCCGGAGGGCGGCTACCTCGACAAGCTCGACGTCCCCGCCGACCCCTGGGGCCGCGAGTACGCCTACCTCGTCCCCGGCCCCGGCGGCAAGCCCTTCGACGTCGTCTGCTACGGCTCCGACGGCGAGGAGGGCGGCGAAGGCGCCGCCGCCGACCTCTCCTGCTGGAGATAGTCCCGGGACGCAGGTCGCAGGTCGTGCGACCCGAGACCCGGGACCTGAGACCAAAATGAAGTTCGGCATCGTCACCCCCGTCCTCGACGCCCGCGCCCGCTTCCGCGCCTGCGCGGCCTCGGTACGCGCCGCCGCCGCGACCGCGCGCGGAGTCGAGGTCGTCCACTTCGTCCGCGAATCCTCCGCCTCGCGCGCGCCCGTCGAGGACTTCGCCGCGGAATTCGGCTGCGACTACGTCCGCGCCCCCGACCGCGGGCTCTACGACGCCGTCGCCGCGGGGCTCGACGCCGCCTGCGCCGCGGGGTGCGACGTCCTCGCCTGGCTCAACGCCGACGAGCAGTACCTGCCCGACGCCCTCGGCCACGCGCAGCGCACCCTCGAGTCCAACCGCCGCCTCGGCCTCGTCTTCGGCGACTACCTCCTCCTCGGCCCCGACGGAGCGCTCCGCGCCGCGCGCCGCGAGATCCCCGCCCGCCTGCTCTACCTTCGCAACGGCGTCAACTACCTGCTCTCCTGCACCGTCTTCTTCCGCCGCGAGGTCTGGGAGCGCTCCCCGCGCTTCGACCTCTCCTACCCCCGCCTCGCCGACAAGAAGTGGTACCTCTCCGTCCTCTCCTCGGGCGTCCGCGCCGGGCTCGTCACGCGCTATCTCGCCGCCTTCTCGATGACCGGCCGCAACGCCTCGCTCGACCCCGCCGCGCCCGCCGAGCAGGCCCGCCTCCGCGCCGAGGCCGGCGCCTTCCCCTCCCCCCTCGCGCGCCGCGCCGTCCGCGCGCTGCGCGTCCTCGACAAGGCGATCCACGGCTGCTACTTCCCCGACCCCGTCGACGCCCCCCTCTTCGCCCCCGACGGCTCCCCCCTCCGCGTCCGCGGCCGCGCCGGC
>CAMOEO010000158.1 GCA_946612175.1 uncultured Verrucomicrobiota bacterium | reverse complement strand
GACGCGCCCGCCGCGCCGCGCGGCCCTCCGCCGCCGCCCGATCCGCCGTCGCCGCCGCGGAGGTCCTGGGTGTTGCGGCACCCGCCGCCGCCGCCCCCGCGGGCGACGAGGTTGGAGATCGCGGCCGAGCCGCGCAGCAGCGCGCTGTCCTCCCCCGGAAGCCCGGTCTGGACCGCGTTGCGCGCCTTGCCGCCCGCGCCGACGACGACCGTGTAGCGGCCCGGGGCGAGCACGATGCCGTCGGCCTCGACGACCCCGCCCGCGCCGCCGCCGCCGCCGCGCGTGGAGCCGCCCGCGCCGCCGCCGCCCACGACGAGCACGCGGGCGACGATCGCGGTCGAGACGACGAACGCGAACCGACCGCCCTCCGGCGCCTCGAAGAGATGCGCGAACCCGCCGTCCGGAAGCGCCCGCACGCGCCCGCCCTCCGCGCAGGGCGAGCGCCCCGCCCCCCCCGCGCGCGGACGCGCCGCCTCGGCCGCCCGGAAGCGGACGGACTGCATCGTGGCGGCGCGCGCATCCTCGCTCCGGCGCGGCCGGAGCGTCCGCCGCGACGCGGCGAACGCCCCCCCGCGCGGCGCGTAGACCCGGTAGGCCGGCGCCTCGTCGCGGGACAGCAGCGCGCGGACGGCGGCGTCCGCCTCCGGGACGCCGCCGACGGCGTCGACGAGCCCGAGGGCGAGGGCCTGCTCCGCGTCGAGGGTGCGCCCGTCGAAAAGCCGCTCGAGCCGCTCGAGGTCCTCGTCGGTGGAGCACGGCAGCCCGCGCGCGCGGACGATTTCGTCCGAGAGCGCCTCGCCGAGCGCGGCGGCCAGGTCGGAAAGACGTCGCTCGCGGGCGGGGTCCGGCACCGCAAGCGGGGAAAGGTCGCCGAGAAGCGGCGCGGCGGAAGCGCCCTGCAGGCTCACGTCCCAGCGCCGCGCCGCGTTCGCGACGTTCCAGCCGTCGAGCGAGACGGCGAGGCCGCCCGTCTCGGTCGTCGGGCGCGCGACGACGCGGTCCGCCTCGGCCGCCGCGGCGTATGCCCCTCCGCGCGCCTCCGCGCCGAGCAGGGCGACGGCGAAGCGCGGCGCGGCGCCGCGGCGGGCCGGAGGCGCCGCGCGCAGCGCGCGGACGGCGGCGCGGATCTCGTCGCACGCCGCCAGGTCGCCGCCGGGGCTGTCGACGTCGAGCAGCACGCCCGCGACGCCGGGGTCGGCCGCCGCGCGCCGGAGCGCGTCGAGCGCCGGCGCGGCCGTCGCCTCGTCGATCCGCCCGTGAAGCGCCACGCGGATGACGCACGGCGCGCGGCCGTCGCGCGCGCCGCCGGGGGCGAACCCTTCGTCGGGGCGCTTCGCGAAGGGGTCGCCCGAGCCGGAGGAGAGGACGGCGCGCGCCGCGCGCCCGACCGCCCGCCACGCCGCGGGGACGCCTGCCGCGAGCAGCGCCGCGAAGAGCACCGCCGCCGCGACGGCGGCGACCAGCGCGACGCGCAGCGCCCGTCCCGCGGCGGGAAGCCATGCAAAGGCGCGGCGGCGCCGCGCCGCGCGGGCGGACGAGGCGAGCGAGAAGGTAACGGGCGGGTGCAGCGCCATGGCGGGAGGGGGAATGCGGTTCCGTCGGAAGGCCCGCGATTATACACGGGGCCGTCCGGCCGTTCAAGCCGCGGCGGAAGCGGCGACGTCAGGCGAAGCGAAGCGTGCCGAAGCGGCCGGGCTGGTGGAAGTCGAGCGCCGGACCGACGTCCGTCCACTGCACCCAGCGCGGGTGGCTCGACTCGTCCGCGCAATGGTAGAGGTTCGCGCGCCACTCCGCACCCGGGGCGGGACGGCACGGCACACCGGAGAGCGCCTCCAGCAGCGCCAGCGGGATGCGCGCGCAGACGCACCAGTCCACCGGCCCCGGCATCTCCGGATCGACCGTCCGCGGCAGGCTGTGCCGCACCTCGACGCGCCGCCCCCATTCCTCCGGGACCGGCGTCCAGTCCGCGAACCCGCCCTGCGGCAGCCGGCGCGGATCGACGACATAGGAGGCGTGCAGCGTCCCGCCCGCGTTCATCTCGAAGTTGAAGTACCCCGCCGCGCCCGCCGGCCGCACGAAGAATTCCGCGCAGCTGTCGCGGCAGACCATGTCCAGGTACCGCGTCCGCACGCACCGCACGAAGCGGTCGCGCAGGTCGAAGCGCACGCGCAGCGACTCGTCGTCCCACAGCACGCGCGCCTCGACGCGGGGCCGGACGCCCGACCCCTCGGCCCGATGCGCCGCGAGCGCCACCGGCTCCGCCCCGGCCCATTCCGGGCCCGGCGCCCACGGCGCCGCCCCGGCGGACCCGAACGGGGCGCCGGCGTCGGCGCGGCGCGCGACGCAGACCGGGGCCGCGGCCGGCGCGGCCGCCGATTCCGCCGCCACGGCTACCACCCCTCCCCGCGGATGCGGATGCTCTCCGGCACGAGCAGGGCGTAGGGGATCTGCATCCCGTCGAGGTGCTCCACGAAATCCGCGAGGAACGCCGAGAGCGCGTCCGCCTCCTCGCCCTCCGCATCGACCTCGGGCCGCTCGCCGCCGATCGCCACCAGAATGCCGATCGGCGTGTCCTCGACGCGGGGCTCGAGCCGGTCGCGCAGCTCCCCGGCCGTATGCAGCACCGCCGGCGCCTCCTCGGCGACCAGAGCGGCGCGGCCCTTCGCCGTCGGGACGAACGAGGCCGGCGCGTAGCGGAACGAGACCTCGGGCTGCGAGAGGTCCAGGTCCAGAAGCGCCACGCGGACGGGGTCGCCCTCGGGCAGCTCGGACGTCATCACCCACTTCCCCGCGTTCGCGATGCGCGAGAACGGCTCGGGCGGAGCGCCTGCCTCGGGCGTCGGGGCCTTCGGGGCGGAGGCGCAGCCGCACAGCGCGGCGGCGAGAAGGAGGAGGGGAAGGAGACGGGGGGGCGTTGCGTTCATGGCGGGATCGCTGGGAATGGGAGGGGAACGGAGGAAGGGGAATGGGGAAAGCGGATCAGGGCGCGGACGGGGCTCCCTCGAACGAAAGGCAGCAGCGCAGGCGCCCGCAGACGCCCGCCGCGCCGGGATCGCGCGGGAGGGCGCGGGCCGCGGGGCCGCCGCCGCCCGCGGCCGCGCCGCACAGGCCGCGCGAGCAGCACAGCGGCCGCCCGCACGACCCGACGCCCCCGATCGCCGCCGCGATGTCGCGCGGCGGACGGGCACGGACGGACGTGGTCGTCTGGAACTTCTTGTCGAGCAGGTCGCGCAGCGGGCGCAGGTCGACGAACCCCGCCACGGCGACGGTCATCGTCAGGCGCTCGCGCCGGAGCGAGAAGCGGAAGCGGGCGACGAGCGCCTCGCGGCCCTCCTCCGCGAACCACCGCCGCACCGCGGCGCGGACGCGGAGGAGCGCCTCCTCGTTGCCGGCGACGCGCTCCGCCTCCGCCCGGGTCGCCTCCGAGACGAACTCGGCGGGCTCGGCCGCGGGGCGCGGCGCGCCCTCGGGCAGGAGCCGCACGAAGCGCGCCGGCTCGAGCAGCCCGTCGACGCGAAGCAGGCACAGCGCGCCCCGGGCGGGGGCCGGACGGTCCGCCCCGAACGGCGCGACGGCGGTCGCGCCGTCGCCGAGCTGCAGCTCCGCGTGGAGGTTCATGCGCTCCAGTATACCAGAGGCCTCCCCGCCGCGCAAGGCGCCTTCGAACGCTAGAAGGTCGCGAGCAGCAGCACCGTCGAAAGGGACAGGAAGGAGTAGATCGTCGTCAGAGCCACGACCGAGCCCGCGAGGCGCCCGTCCCCTCCCATCGCCTCCGCCATCACATAGGAGGCGACGGCGCTCGGGCAGGCCAGATAGATCAGGACGATGAAGCGGTGCAGCGGCGGGAGCCCGAGCGCCAGGCAGACGCCGAGCCCCAGCAGCGGGCAGACCGCGAGCTTGAGCGCCGCCGCCTTGTGCGCGTCGGCGAGCGAGGCGCGGAGGCGCTCCCGCGTCAGCGTCGCCCCGAGCGCGACCAGGGAGCCCGGCGTCGCCATCGTCCCGAAGAGGCGGATCGTCTTGAGCAGCGGGTTCGCGGAGGCGGCCCACGCCTCGGGGGAGACGCCGAGGCGGAGCCGGAGGCCCAGCAGCGCGAGCCCCGCGAGGCACGCCAGGATCAGCGGGTTGCGGAAGAGGCCGAGGCACACCCGGCCGAGGCGGCGCAGGGGCGGCGCGGAGTCGTCGGGATGCGTCAGGATGAGCACCGCCATCGCGTTGTAGAGCAGCAGGCACGGCGCGAGCGTGAGCGTCGCGAGCGCCAGTCCCTCCTTCTCGGCCCCCGTCCCGGCGAACGCCAGCGCCATCACCGGAAGCCCGACGTAGGCGTTGTTGCTGCGGAAGACGCTCTGGCAGAACGAGGGGCGCGAGGCGCGGGACACCCCGAGCGGAACGGCGAGCGCCCACGCGACGACGGCGATCCCGACCGTCCCGAGCGCAAGGGCGAGCGACGCCCGGCCGGAGCCGGCGATCGGGTCGGAGGCGGAGATGGACCCGACCAGAAGGCAGGGCAGCGCGCCGTAGAAGACGAGCCGGTTGAGCCCCTCCGCGAAGGCCTCCGTAAGGAACCCCGACCGCCGCAGGGCGGCGCCGAGGAAGAGCAGGGCGAAGAGGGGGAAGAGGATGCCGATGACGCGGAGGACCATCGAGGCCGGCGTCGCCCCCGGCGCCGCCGCGAGGGCGAGGATCGGGAGGAAGGGGTGCGCGTTCATGGGGAAAAAGTCTACCAGAACCGTTCTTTCCCGGCAACCGCCCCCGGAGGAAAACCCGAAGAAACCCTTTGTCCTTTCCGCCGCCTTCGGGTATAATCCGCCCCCATGCATATCGGCATCTCCAAGAGCCGCCTCCGCCGCGTCGGCCGCCTGCGCCGCGAGCAGCGCGCCCGCCTGGCGGAGAAGATCCCGTTCCGCAACGGGACCCCGCTGGCCGCGCTCTACCTCGCCGTCGTCCTTGCCGCGACGCTGGGGCTGGCGCTCCTGCTCCCCGCCAACGGCTTCGACCTGAAGGCCAGGGACGTGGTCCACGTCTTCGTGACCGACTGCGCCATCCTCGGGCTCGCCGCCTTCTGCTGCCGGGGGCTCCTCGGGGAGCTCTCCCCCGCCATCCTCCGCCGCAACTCGCGCATCCTGCTGCTCGGCGTCACGGCCCTTCTCTCCAACGGCCTTTTCGCCGCCGTCGCCGAGGGGCTCGACCATCTCTGGGCCATCCTCCCCGAGGAGGTCGCGATCCCCGTCGCCCGCGTCTCCCCCTACCTCCTGCCCTACTTCTTCGGCCCCGCGGTCGCCACCCTCCTCGTCGGTACCGGCGCGGGAATCGCCTTCGGGCTCGCCCTCGCCCTCCAGAACGTCCTGTTCGTCCCCCGCTCCGACGCGCTCGCCGTCGTCCTGTGCGGCTCCGCCGCCGCGATCGCCGTCCCGATCCTGCTCCACGGCGTCCACCGCAAGACCCGCTTCGTCCGCCTCGCGCTCTCCGTCGGCCTGGCGCAGCTGCTCGCCGCCGTCGCCGCGACCGGCCCCTTCCTCCCGCGGCTCGCCCGCTCCGTCCTCGAGCTCGGCGCCGGCGCGGAGGACGCCTACCGCTCCCTCGTCTTCCTCGGCGGCCTCTTCGCCCTCGTCCTCCTGCCCTCGCTCGTCGCCTCGGTGTGCGCGACCCCCGTCCTGGAGCACGTCTTCGCCGCCTGCACCGACATCCGGCTCGACGCCTTCGCCGACCTGTCCCACCCCCTCCTCAAGCGGCTCGAGAAGGAGGCCCCCGGCACCTACTACCACGCCCTCGCCGTCGCCAACCTCGCCTCCGCCGCCGCGGAGAGCATCGGCGCCAACGCCCTTCTCGCGCGCGTGGGCGCCTACTACCATGACATCGGGAAGCTCTCCGAGCCCGGCAAGTTCACCGAGAACATCTTCCCGGGAGCCCCCAACCCGCACGACGCCATCCCGCCCTCCCTCTCCGCCGTCGTCCTCTCCGCCCACGTCAAGGACGGCGACGGCTACGCGCGCGCCTACGGGCTGCCGGTCGCCGTCCGCGAGATCATCACGGAGCACCACGGCAACTCCCTCATGGGCTTCTTCTACGCCAAGGCCGTCCGGCAGGCCGAAGAGGCCGCCCGCGAGCATGGCGGAGAGCCGGATGCCGTCGATCCCGGCCAGTTCCGCTACGCCTCCCCGCGCCCCTCCACCGCCGAGGCCGCCGCGGTCATGCTCGCCGACAGCGTCGAGGCCGCCTCCCGATCCCTCACCGCCCCCTCCCCCGCCGCCGTCGAGAAGCTCGTCGACAAGATCGTCTGCGAGAAGTTCGCCGACGGCCAGCTCGACGACGCCCCGCTCACCTGCGCCGACATCGCCGAGATCCGCCGCACCTTCTGCTCGATCCTCCCCACCATCCTCCACGGCCGGATCCCCTACCCCGAACCCTCGGCCGCCCCCCCGCCGGGACGCCCCGCGGAGCCCCCCGCCAACGCGTAGCCGCCCGTGCCCCCTCCCGAGATCAGCGTCGCCGTCCGCCTCCGTCCGCCCTCCGTCCGCGCGGCCGCCGTCCTCGACGTCGCCCGCCGCCTCGCCGCCCTCGCCGCCCCCCTCGCGCGGCGCCGCGGCTCCCCGGCGTTCGCCCGGGTCGACGTGATCCTCCTCGGCGACCGCGCCTCCGCCGCCGCGCACCGCGCCGTCAACGGCGCCGCCGGCCCGACCGACGTCATCACCGTCCCCTACGCCGCGACGCCCGCCGCCCCCGCCCGCGCCGAGCTGCTCGTCGACCCGCTCGTCGCCCTCCGCGCCGCGGCCGCGCGGGACCCCGCCACGCTCCTTCCCGAGGAGCGCGCCCTGCCCTGGTCCCCCTCCCACGAGCTCGCCCTCTACCTCGCCCACGGCCTCGACCACCTCGCCGGCTCCGAAGACGCCACCCCCGCAGGCTACCGCGCCATGCGCCGCCGCGAACTCCGCTGGCTCGCCGCCCTCTCCCCCCTCCCCGCCCTCTTCGTTCTTCGTTGTTAGCTCTTCGTTGTTCGTTCTTCCCCCCTGACCCGCCCACCCATTTTCCGCCCCCCTTCAACCCCTTCAACCCCTTCAACCCCTTCAACCCTTCAACCCTTCAACCCTTCAACTC
>CAMOEO010000157.1 GCA_946612175.1 uncultured Verrucomicrobiota bacterium | reverse complement strand
ACCGCGGGCATCATGATCCTGGGCGTCGTCGCGTTCGGCATCGGCACCGTGGGCGGCCTGTTCATGGCGAAGCTGATGAACCTCTTCGTCAAGGAGAAGGTCAACCCGCTCATCGGCTCGGCGGGCGTCTCGGCGGTGCCGATGGCGGCGCGCGTCTCGAACAAGGTCGGCCTCGAGGCGGACCCGACGAACTTCCTGCTGATGAACGCCATGGGCCCGAACGTCGCGGGCGTCATCGGCTCGGCCGTCGCGGCGGGCCTGCTCTTCCGCATGCTCGGCCAGGGCTAGCGCCCCGGTCGCTTTTCGCGACGGGCGCGGGCGGCGATGCCGTCCGCGCCCGCCGCGCGTTTTCGGGCCTTCCCTTTCCCGTTCCGATGTGCTAGAATGCGCCCCCATGCGCAAGACCACGCCAGAAGAGATCGAGGGCTCCCGGGCCGACTTCGCGGAACTCGCCGCCGCCGTGGCGCGGATTCGCTCCGCGCCGGACGTCGAGCGCTTCCTGGAGGAGCTCTTCACCCCTTCGGAGTGCGTGGAGCTCTCGAAGCGCTGGGCGCTGACGCGCGAACTGCTCGCCGGCAAATCGCAGCGCGCGATCGCGCGCGAGCTCCGGATGAGCCTCTGCAAGATCACGCGCGGCGCCCGCTACGTCCGCGATCCCTCGTCGATGCTCCGCCGCGCCGTGATCCGTGCGGCCGCCCCCCATTCCCCCCGCACATCCCCATGAAAACACAACACCTTCTCGCCGCGCTTCTCGCCGCGGCCACGCTTCCGTCCCTCGCCGCCGCCCCCGCATCCGGAACCGTTTCCGCCGCGCCCGCCCTCGAGCCCGCCGGTGGATTCTACGATACCTGGATCAAGGACCGGCTCACCCTCGGCCTCGGCCTTGCCGGCTCCGTGCTCACCGATGCCAAGCGCCCGGAGAACGAGCCGGCGCACAAGACGTTCGTCGGCTTCATCTACAAGCTGGACGACGAGGATCCCGTCTACGTCCTCCCGGAGCTTCGCTACTGGGCCGCGCGCAACCTCCGCGTCACGCTTTCGATCGACCACGTCTCGGGGCGCACGCGCAACTACAACACTCCCACGCGGCACAGCGACGGCAACGTGGAGGTGTCGGGCCCGCAGTTGCTGGTCGAGGGGCTCTGGCCGGTATGCGACGAGACCGTCTTCCTCCATGCCGGCGGGGGCCTCGTCTACGGCTTCGCCGATTTCAACGAGGACACCTGGTGGAATCTCGGCTATGCGGACCAGGCATCCTGGGCCTACTACGGTTCCCCGCGCGATCGCACGGCCGACGGCCGGTATCGCGAGATCCAGGTCGACGACTCGTTCGGCGTGACGCTCGCCGCCGGCGTCTCGTGGCGGCCGGACGCGAACTTCGAGGTCGACCTTTCCCTCCGCCACACCTGGCTCGAGCCCGACTGCGAGTTCGGCTACCGCCGCAAGGGCAGCTTCCAGTCGGTGCAGGGGGGCGACTTCACGCTCGACCACCTCACGGTCGCCCTGACGGGCTCCTACGTCTTCTAGGCCGGGCGGGGCGGCGCCGCCGCGGTTGCGCGGCGGCCGGCTGCATTCCTGGATTCAGCGGATCAGGCAGAAGGCCTCCTCGCCCTCGAGGAGGTCGAAGAGGCGGATCGCGTCCGCGTTGGAGAGGCGGATGCACCCGTGGGACGCCGGCGAGCCGAGCAGCTGCTCCTGGTTGGTGCCGTGAAGGTAGATGCACCGGTCGTGGCTGTCGACGCCCGGCCCGCGGTTGAGCCCCGGCTCCAGCCCCTCGAGCCAGAGGACGCGCGTCAGCACCAGGTCCTCGGCCGGAGACGGCGCGCGCCATTGGGACGGGGGGACGACACGTCCCGTCGTCCGGCGCGAAACGAAGACCGCGCCCGGCGCGGATCCTGCGCCGAAGCGCTCCGCGACGCGGTGCCAGCCGAGCGGCGTCCGGTTGGAGCCCGGCGCGGAGCCCGTCCCGAACTTCGAGGTCGAGACCGCGAACTCGCGCACCGGCCCGTTCTTGCCGACGAGCGCCACGCGCTGCCGAGCGACGTCGACCACGAGCAGCGCCCCGGTCGGCGGCATTCCGCGCCGCCTCGCCTCGCGGTGGAGTTCCCGTCCCTCCTCCCGGGAGAGGAAGAAGTCGTCGCGGGCGGAGCGGGCGGCGGGGGCGGGAAGGGGCGAGGGGTCGGAGGGCATGGGGGGAGGCGTCGGGGCGGACAGGGGGACCGCGGGCTCCCTCGCCGCCGGGGGCGAACACCCGGCGAGGGCGATCGCGAAGGCGAGGGCGGCGGCTCCGGGGCGGAGAAGTCGTGTCATGCGCACCATTCTACCCGTTCCCCGTCCCCGTTGCAATCGTTTCCGTCGCGCGGCGCGCGCTCGCGCGGTGCGCCGCGCCATCCGGCGGGCCGCGGGGCGGGGACGGGGCGCGCTAGGGTTCGACGCAGACGCGGCGGAAGACCTCGGCGCAGCGGCCGCAGCGCGTGCAGTCGTCCGCGCAGAGCGCGCCGACGCCGGAGGTCGCCCAGTCCGCCGGGAAGCGGCGGTTGTCGACGATGCGCGGGGCGAAGGCGGCGCTGTGATCCGGGTCCATGAGGGAGAGGAGGTTGCCGTCGAAGGAATACTCCGCGTAGGCGCGCAGCGTCTCGACGGGGGTCGTGTGGCGGCGGATGGCGACCTTGAAGAGCGAGATGCCGGCCTCCTCCCAGAGCGGGACGTCCTCCGGGCGGATCCAGGTGGCGCGGAGGAAGTCCTCGAGCGCGTCGCCGCCGCGGGCGTAGTGCGTCCTGCAGCGGAAGAAGGAGAAGTCGAACGCCTTCGCCGTCTCGACGTCCCGGGGGCGGCGGCCGTCGCCGTGGCCGTGGAGGTTGTCGTGGAAGGTCTGGAACGGGCACTGCCGGAGGCAGCCGCTGTTCACCTGCATGCCGACGACCTTCCCGCGCTCCCGCGCCCACTGCGCGACGCGGCGGGCGTAGGCGAGGTCGCGCTGGCGCTCGCGCGAGAGGTAGAACTCGTCGAAGAGGTCGTCCGCGTAGTCGAAGCCGACCGTGCCGTGGATGCGCATGTTGACGGACGCGCGAACGCGCACCGACGGGAAGCGCACGCGCAGCACGCGGGCGACGAAGGGGGATGTGGTGGTGACGACGTCGGGGAAGAGCCCCTCGGCGTCCATCTCGCGCAGGACCTTCGTCACGAAGTCGGCGAGCTCGGGGCTGATCGCCTCGTCGCCGTAGCAGTTCGCGTTGAAGAGCGTGTCGAGGCGCAGGCCGTTCTCGCGCGCCCAGCGCAGGTCGTCCAGGAGCCGCGCGCGGACCTCGGGGGTGAACGTCGGCGCGGGGCGGCAGGAGAGGACGCCGGGCCAGGCGAAGAAGACCTCTGCGATGCGGGGGAGGAAGGGGGCGCACGCCTCGCGGAACGGGGCGTTGTAGAAATGGCCGACGGCCAGGTTCTTGCGGGGAGGATTCATCTCTACGATCGAAACGCACGCCGCGGCCGGAAGGTTCGCCGGTGGCACCGGAGGGCCGGCCGCGGGGCGATCGGGCGGGGCGCGCGCAGGGGAAGGCGGGGGAGGGCGGGGCGGCTACTTGAGGCCGACCTGCTGCGCGACGAGCGCCTCGTCGCCGCAGTAGCGCCTGCGGAGGACGGGCTTCTCGATCTTGCCCGTCGGGTTGCGGGGGACGGGGGCGAAGATGATCTTGCGCGGGCGCTTGTAGCGGGGGAGGCCCTTGCAGAACTCGTCCACGTCGCCCTCCGTGAGCTCTGCGCCGGTCTTGACCTCGATCACGGCCGCCGCGATCTCGCCGAGGCGCGGGTCGGGCAGGCCGATCACCGCGACGTCCTTGATCGCGTCGTGGCCGCGGAGGAAGTCCTCGATCTGGACCGGGTAGAGGTTCTCGCCGCCGGTGATGATGACGTCCTTCTTGCGGTCCACGAGGTAGATGAAGCCCTCGGGGTCCTGCATCGCCATGTCGCCGGTGTAGAGCCAGCCCTCGGCGTCGAGCACCTCGGCGGTGGCCTTCGGGTCCTTGTAGTACTCCTTCATCACGCCGGGGCCGCGGACCGCCAGCTCGCCCACCTCGCCGCGCGCGACGGGGGCGCGCTCGGGGGCGGGGCCGACGATCTTCGTCTCCCAGCCGTGGCCCGGGACGCCGATCGCGCCGACGTGCGCGATGTTCTCGACGCCGAGGTGGACGCAGCCGGGGCCGGTCGATTCGGAGAGGCCGTAGTTGGTGTCGTACTGGTGTGCCGGGAAGACCTTCTTCCAGCGCTGGATGAGCGAGGGCGGGACGGGCTGCGCGCCGATGTGCATGAGGCGCCAGCGCGAGAGGTCGTACTCGGAGAGGTCGATCTCGCCGCGGTCGATCGCGTCGAGGATGTCCTGCGCCCAGGGCACGAGGAGCCAGACGATGGAGCACTTCTCCTCCGAGGCGGCGCGGAGGATCCACTCGGGCTTGACGCCGCGGAGGAGGACCGCCTTGCCGCCGACGAGGAAGCTGCCGAACCAGTGCATCTTGGCGCCGGTGTGGTAGAGCGGCGGGATGCAGAGGAAGACGTCGTCGTGGGTCTGGCCGTGGTGGGCGCGCTCCACCTCGCAGCTCTGGGCGAGGGCGCGGTGGCGCAGGACGATGGCCTTGGGGAAGCCGGTGGTGCCGGAGGAGTAGTAGATGGCGGCGTCGTCGTCGAGGGAGAGGGGGATCTCGGGGCGGCGGGAGGAGCAGTAGGCGACGAGGTCGCGGTAGCTCTCGGCGAAGGTGGGGCGGTCGTCGCCGACGTAGAGCAGCGTCTTCACCTTGGGCATCTGGTCGGCGATCTGCTCGACGCGTCCCGTGAACTCGGGGCCGAAGACGAGGACGGAGGCGTCCGCCAGGTCGACGCAGTACCGGATCTCGTCGGCTGCGTAGCGGAAGTTGAGCGGGACGGCGAGCGCGCCGGTGCGGAGGGCGCCGAAGTAGATCGGGAGCCACTCGAGGCAGTTCATGAGGAGGATCGCGACCTTGTCGCCCTTCTTCACGTTGCGCGTGAGGAGGAAGTTGGCGAAGCGGTTGGCCTTCTCCTCGAACTCGGCCCAGGTGATCTCGGAGCGGAAGGCGTCGCGGGCGGAGGGCTCGATGAGGGAGGCCTCCTTCCAGGTGGCGTGGCGGGCCTCGAGCTCCTGGGGGTTGATTTCGACGAGGGCGGTCTCGCCGGGGTAGAGCCGCGCGTTGTCGGCGAGGATTTCGGGAATCGGTTTCATCGGCGTTCCGGGGTGCGTTGGACGTTGGGGGGATGATACCAGAACGCCCCCCGCGAGGCAAACCCTATCGGGCGGGGGATCCGACGACCTCGGCCCAGAGGCGCTCGAGCCGGGGGAGGGAGGCGGGGACGGCGGTGCCGAGGGCCTGGGCGAAGACGGCGACGCGGTACTCCTCGACGAGCCAGCGGTAGCGCTCGGCGGCGTCCTCGTCGAAGGGCGGGGCGGCGTCGCGGTCGCGGACGAGGGCGGCGTAGCGCTCCCAGGCCTCGCGGACGGGGGCCATGCGGCGACGGTCGCCGGCGGGGTCGAAGGCGGCGGCGCGGAGGCGGCGGAGGACGGCGTCGAGGTAGCGCGGGTACTCGGCGAGGCGGGCGGAGGGGACGAGGGCGGCGAAGCCGGGCGGGCAGAGCCAGCCGAGCTGTTCGGCAACGTCGCGGACGGTGGCGGGGTCGAGGGCGGGGGTGGCGTCGAGGGCGTCGAGGCATTCGCGGGCGAGGGCGTCGACGGCCTCGGCGAGGGTGCGGAGGTCGCGGGCGAGGCGGCGGTAGTCGGGGACGCGGGGCCGGGCCCACGCGTCGAGGGCGGCGCCGGAGCGGGGCGGGGCGTCGCCGAAGACTTCGGCGAGGGCGCGGCGCGCGGCGTCGCGCGCGAACGGGGAGGCGGAGGGCGGGGGGGAGAGGGAGAGCGAGAGGTCGGCGAGCGCGGCGGCGCCGGCGGAGTGGGCGTCGCGGGCGGCGGCGGCGGTCGGGAAGAGGCGGAGCGCGACGCCGCCCCGTTCCGCGGCGAGGGCGGGGTGGGCGGGGAGCTCGCGGGAGCCGATGCGGCCGAGGACGACGCGGTCGGGGAGGGCGGGGCAGTCGGCGAGCCGGCGGAGGGAGGCGATTTCGCGGAAGCCGCCGCGGAAGGCGAGGTCCTCGCGGGAGGGGAGGGCGCCGGGGGCGAGGCGGTCGTATTCGGCGCGGAAGGCGAGGATCTCGGCGAGGTCGCGCGAGGCGAAGCGCTCGCGGCCGCGGTCGTCGACGACGCGCCAGCGGAGGCGGAACTGCGGGGGGAGGTCGGAGGCGAGCCAGGTGTCGCGCGGGAGGCGGACGCCGAAGTCGCGGGAGAGGGTTTCGACAAGGGCGCCGGGAAGGGGGCCTTCGGGAGGAAGGCGCTCGGCGACGAGGCGGGCGAGGGCGTCGGTGTCGAACGAGCGCGGGGCGTGGCCGCAGCGGGCGGCGAGGAGGGAGAGCGGGGCGTGCGGGAGGGTGCGCAGCAGGTAGGCGACGAGGCCGGGGAGGGCGCCTGGGACGAGTCGGGTGGCGTCGAGGAGGGGAAGCAGGGGGATGGCCTCGGGGGGGACGGAGCAGGTGATGCCGTCGTCCTCGGCGCGGGGTTCGTGGCGGTAGGAGAGGGGGAGGCGAAGGCGGCCGCCGGCGGGGAGGCCCGGCCCGGAGACGAAGAGCTCGGCGTAGTCGGGGAAGTCGCCGCGCGAGGCGGGGCGGGTCCCGCCTTCGGGGCGGGGAAGGAGGAGGCGTTCGGCCTCGGAGGGCGGGACGCGGGAGAGCCAGTCGCGGAGGGCGGCGACGTTGACGCACTGGGCGGGGAGGCGCTCGTCCCAGAGGGCGCAGAGGGCGTCGGTCTCGAGGTCGGGGGAGAGGGCGCGGGTCTTGCGGGCGGCGTCGGTGCGGGCGGCGGCGATCTCGAGGTTGCGGCGGACGATCTCGGGGACGGGCTTGGGGAAGGCGCCGCCGACGAGGCCCTCGCGGATGAAGATCTCGCGGCAGAGGGCGGGATTGACGCGGGAGATGTCGCAGCGGACGCCGTCCTGGACGACGAGCCCGTAGAGGACGGCGCGGCGCGTGGCGCGGGCGGTGCCGGTCTTCGGGTCCCAGGACTCGGCCGTGTAGTGGTAGCGGCAGACGTGGCGGG
>CAMOEO010000156.1 GCA_946612175.1 uncultured Verrucomicrobiota bacterium | reverse complement strand
CGAGCCCCTGCGCTCCGCCCAGAGGCCGGACGCCGCAAAAGTGGGGAAGATCCAGAGAAGCTCCCGCTTGTCCCCCGCGGGCGGCCCTGCTATACTTGCCCGCATGAACCTCCTCCCCCTCCTTGCCGCCGTCTCCGAACCCGCGCCCCCGGGCCGCACCCCCGCCGCGGGCGTCGCCGTCATCCTCCTCTGCCTCGCGGCGGGAATCTCGCTCGCCGTCCGCGCGTTCCTCCGCCGCGGGGGCGGGGAGGGAGGGACGCCGCCTCCTCCGGCGGAAAAGTAGGCGGATTCCCCCGCCGGCCCGCCGCCATGCCCCGCGACCACCACGTCCGCCGCGCGCTCGCGCTGCAGCGCGACCCCTCGCTCCCGCCCTCGCTGGAGCTCTCCGAGGGCCTGTGCCCGATCCTGCGCCCCGACGGCGCGATGAAGGAGCGCCTCGAGCGGCACGAGCCGCCGCTGCCCGTCTGCCCGGGCGGCGGCTGCGCGGTGCGCCGCTTCTTCGAGCGCGCGGCGGAGGAGGGCGCGGCCGTCGAGCTCGACATCGGGGCGGGGTACGGGCGGTTCAGCCGCGGCCACGCGGCGGCGAACCCGGGCGTGCGGCTGCTGGCGATCGAGCAGGAGGAGGCGCGGGTGGCGCGGACCGACGTGACGGCGCGCCGCATGGGGCTGCGCAACGTCGCGTACCTCAACGCCGAGATGCGCTACGCGCTGGAGTACTGCGTGCCGGCGGGGAGCGTCTCCGCCGCGTTCGTGCTCTTCCCCGACCCGTGGCCGAAGGACCGCCACGCGCGCCTCCGCTTCTTCCGGCGGCCGAACATCGACCTCGTCCACCGCCTCCTGCGCCCCGGCGGGGCGCTGCACGCCGCCACGGACAACGCGGCCTACTTCGCGCAGATGCTCGAGGTCATGGGCGCCGACGACCGGTTCGAGCCGATCGCGCCCTACGTCCGTGGCCCGGACGAGCGGACGGACTTCGAGCGCAAGTTCCTCGACCAGGGCCGGACCGTCCACGCCGCCTCCTGGCGCCGGCGCTAGCGCGGCGCGCCGGGAAGGAGCCTGCGCAGCGCGCGGTCGGCGAGCGCGCGGCCGGCGCGGACGTCCGCCCGGAGGGTGCGGACCAGAGCGCCGAGCGCCGC
This sequence comes from uncultured Verrucomicrobiota bacterium, assembly GCA_946612175.1. GTDB lineage: Bacteria > Verrucomicrobiota > Kiritimatiellia > RFP12 > UBA3636 > UBA3636. The sequence continues at coordinate 6,037 of CAMOEO010000156.1, read as the reverse complement.
AAGGGCCGGACCGATCGCGCCGGGCGCGCCGAGGTGCCTCTTCTTCGCGATCGCCTCGTCCGGATCCATGCCGCGCAGGTCCTCGAGGTGGTCGCGCACCTGATGGTAGGCGTCGCGCCACGGCATGCCGCCCGCGACGAGCTCCAGCGCGCGGTCCGTCGCGAAGACGCCGGGCTCGGCGAACGCGGCGCGGAGCCGGTCGGGATGCGCCTTCAGGCCGCCGACGAGCCGCGCGAGGATCCGCAGCGAGGCGCGCGTCGTGTCCAGCGCCTCCATGACGATCTTCTTCGTGTCCTGCAGGTCGCGGTTGTAGCCGCCGGGCATGCCGACGAGGATCGCGTTGGCCGTCGCCGAAAGGCCGCAGACCTGCGCCGCCTTGGAGCGGACGAGCTCGCACACGTCCGGGTTGTACTTCTGCGGCATGATCGAGGAGCCGGTGCAGAACTCCTTCGGGAGCGAGAAGTAGCCGAACTCCGGCATCGAGAAGAGGATGAGGTCCTGCGCGAGGCGCGAGAGCGTGACCATGACCTGCGCGAGGGCGGCGCACGTCTCCGCCTCGACCTTGCCGCGCGAATTGCCGGCGGCGAGGACGTTGACGACGGGACCGCGGAAGCCGAGCAGTTTCGCCGTGAGCTCCCGGTCGATCGGAAGCGGGACGCCGTAGGACGCCGCCGACCCGAGCGGGCAGCGGTCCGCGCAGTCGCAGGCCGTGGCGAGGAACGGGACGTCGCTGCAGAGAAGCTCCTCGGCGTAGGCGCCCGCCCACGTCGCGACGGAGCTCGGCATCGCGGGCTGCAGGTGCGTGCGACCGACCATCGGGATCGCGCGGTTCTTCTTGCCGAACCCCACGAGCGCCTGCGCGAGGTCGAGGAGCTCCTCGACCGTCCCGTGGAGCTGGTCGCGCACGAAGAGCCGGATCGCCGTGGCGCTCTGGTCGTTGCGGGAGCGGCCGGTATGGACGCGCTTGCCGAGGTCGCCGAGCCTCTCGGTGAGGTTGCGCTCGATCGCGAGGTGGCAGTCCTGGTCCTCCTCGGTGATCCTGAACGTGCCGGCGCGCGCGGCGTCGCGGATCCTCGCGAGCTCGCGCAGGACGGCGGCGCACTCCTCCTTCGTGAAGAGCTTCGGCGAGACCTTCATGCGCGAGAGCATCGTGACGTGCGCGGCGGTGCCGTAGCAGTCCCATTCGGCGAGGCGGAGGTCGAGGACGGGGTCCTGGCCGACGGTGAAGGCGAGCACGTCGGGGTCGATGGCGCCGACGACGGTCTTTGCGTTTTTCGGGGAAGCGGTCTTCATGGGGGCGGAGTATAGCAGAACCCCCCGCGCGGGGAAAGCCCGCTCCGCGAACGGACCTCCGCGTCGCGGCTCCGGCCCCGGCGCGGGCTACCAGCCGACGGAGAGGACGCCCGAGACGTCGCGCAGCTCGAACCAGACGCCGGTGCCGTCGGTCGTCAGGTCCGGCCGGACCGGTTCCCGCGCGTCGCCGAACTCGGTGCTCGCGGAACGGTAGCAGACCGGAGGCCGGGCCGGGTCGGCGTAGAAGCGCACGTCCGCGTGGTCGAGGCCTTCGACGAGCCATCGGCGGTGCAGGTCCTTGGCGACCACGGGCTGCGAGCGGCATCCGACGACGCCCCCGGCCTGCCGCACGAAGACGCGCACCTCGTCGTGGAACCAGCCGCGCACCGGGATGCGCGCGGCGCCGTCCGCGAGCCGCACGCGCCGCGCGAGCGGGACGGGCGCGCCCCACGGCGCGCGGACGAGCAGCGCCGCGTCGTCGTCGAAGGAATGCCCCGCGAGGACGAACCCGCCGCGGTTGCGCGAGACGAGGAACTCGACCGGCTCCGGCCCGAGGCCGTGCTCCATCCGCACGAACCAGCCGAGCGCGCCGAGCGCCACGTTGTAGAGGCGCTCGGGCGCGAACCATTCGCGCTCGTCCCGCGCGTCGACGCGGCGGAAGCGGAGGCGCTCGCGCGCGGCGGCCGTTCCGCCGCGCACCCACGCGGCGCGGCCGTTGACCGCCGCGAGAACGCGGCGGGCGCCGCCCTTTCTCGCTTCGGCGAGGACGGTCGCGCCGGCGGCGGTCTCGACGAGGCCGCCCTGTCCGATGACCGCGTCGTGGAGATAGCGGCTCGAGGGCGCGCCGGCGGCGTCGCCCTCGAGCTCGAATTCGCCGTCGAGCGGCTCGGCATCGGCCGCGAGGCCGAGCGCGGCGAGCCACGCGGGGGAGGCGCCGCGCAGCGTGCCGTAGCAGAGGATGCGCCCGCCGGACGCGAGATGGGAGAGAAGGAGCTGTTCGGTTTCGCTCCCAGGGATCGGCGCAGGCGTGACGAGAATCGATTCCCGGAGCGACGAGTGACGAGTGACGAGTGACGAGTCGGCCCGCAGCGCGGCGGCGAGGTTCGCGGTCGTGACCGCGCCGGCGAGCGGGAAGGCGTGGTTGAAGGCGCCGATGATCGAGAGGTCGCCGCCGAAGGGAAGGTCGGGGCGCGGGGCGTCGCCGAAGACCGCGTCGTCCCATTCGTCGAAGGGGTAGACCCAGACGAGCGGCGGCGGGGCGTCGGGACGCAGCGCGGCGGCGCGCTTGAGGTGCGGGACCACCTCGTCGGCGATCTCGGAGGGCGTCTCGCCCCAGGAGCCGTCGACGCCCATCACGTGGACGTCGGTGAAGGGACAGAGCGAGCCGTCGGGCGCGAACTTGCAGAGCGCGCCGCTGAGGTACAGGTCGTGCGGCGAGCGGTCCCAGCGGTCGAACCACGGGTTGTTGCAGAACCACTGGTCGGTGGCGTAGTAGCGCAGCACGAGGCGCGGGTCCGGGAAGGGCGCGTTCTGCGAGAGCGTGCCGGCGAGGGCGAGGCCCTCGTTGCGCGTGATGGCGGGCCAGGGCGTGTTGGGCGGCGGGACGATCCCGAAGCGGTTGCCCGCGTAGAGCGCGCGGTAGGACGAGGCGTGGTTGGCGAGGTTCATCCCGACCGGGAAGTCGGTGCCGCGGCAGTGGACCGGCAGGTCCGGGCATTCGCGGCGGAAGGCCTCCCAGAAGGCGAGGACCGCGTCGCGCACGGCGCGGTTGCCCTCGGTCAGGAACCGCTCGCCGTCGAAGAACTGCCCCGTGCCGCCGGAGGCGTAGGGGCTGCGCCCGAAGCCGAAGGAGTTGGACAGCCAGATCGCGTCGGCGCCGACGGCCTCGAAGTAGGCGCGCGTCTGGCGGCCGAGGAACTCGCCGAAGGGCGTGCCCTCCGGGATGCCGTCCGGGTAGCCGGCGTAGCGCTCGGCGTCGGCGTGGAAGCGGCCGATGGCGTCGATGCAGCGCACGGTCGCGCCGTCCGCGGCGCGCAGGAGGATCTCCGGGTGGCGCTCGTAGCGGAACGGCGCCTCGGTGAATTCGCTGCCGGGATCGAACGGGAGGATGAACGAGAGGGGCTTGCCGAGGACGTCCGCGCAGGCGCGGCGCGCGGCGGCGACGATGCGCCGGACGTCGGCGTAGTCGAGCGCGACCGGATGGTCCGTGTAGAGGACCGGCTCCCGCGGCGGGTCGCCGACCGGATGCGCGAAGCCCTGCCAGCGCGCCCACGCGATGGGCTGCGCGAGGTCTCCGGAGAACTGCAGGATCTCCGTGCCGTCGCCGAGCCAGAACAGGAGCGACACCGCGTCGCAGTGCTTCAGCAGCTGCCGGTAGGAGCGGAAGAGCTCGGCGAAGAAGCCGTCGAGGAAGCCGTCGTCCTTGCGGAAGAGGACCTTCGGTCCGAATTCGAGCGTTCCGTGCCGGAAGAGCGAATCGGGGGCAAGGGAAATCGAGGGGTAGGGTCTCATGGTTTGGTTGCGCATGATGTGGTCGGGCGGCCCGGCGCGTCGGCAGCGGAGGTGGTGGGTGCCGCAGGCGCGGTGGTTTTGCACCCCGGCGCGTCTGCGCCGGGGAAGGTGGGTGCCGCAGGTGCGTCACCCTGCAAAACACGGGCAGCCCGCTTCAGCGTGACCATGTAGAAGAAGGGGCGCTTGTAGTCGAAGCCCGGAAGCCGGCCCATTAGTGCGCCTCTGGGGTTATGCAGGGCCGCGCGCCCGCGCGGCCCGCTCCGCGCCCGAACTCGAAGGCGCGTTCCGCGAAGTCGAGCGCCCACGCCCAGTCGTAGGCGGAGAGGCCGTGGCGGCCGCCGCGCCGGTAGTAGCCGAGGCGGGATCCGACGAGGGAAGTATCGAAGTCCGGCGGGAAGTCGCCGGCGGGGAGGCCGGGCAGGCCGAGAAGCTCCCACGCGGGCGAGGCGGCGCGGCAGGCGAGGTACTCGCCCTTCGTGTCGAACCAGTCCTCGTCGAACCCCTCCACGAGCAGCGCGCGCGGCGCGACGCACGCGAGGAGCCAGTGCTGGTCGAAGGGCATCTCCGCCTCGCTGCCCGCATAGCGGCGGTAGGCCGGACAGTACCAGTGCGGGAAGATCTTCGTCTCGGTGGCGACGTTCTCGCCGAAGAAGCGCTTGGCGAGCGGCGCGCCGCCGCCGCCGGTCTGGTTCGGCGCGACGACCGCGAAGCGCTCGTCGCGCGCGCCGGCAAGAAGCGCCGCCTTGCCGAGCCGCGAGGAGCCCGTGACGACCGCGCGCGCCGCGTCGATCTCGGGCTGCCGCTCCGCGAGGTCGAGCCCGCGCGAGAGCGCCCACGCCCACGCGCCGAGCGAGGTGGTCGCGCTCTCGTCCGCCGGATCGTGCGGTCCCCACAGCTCGAACACGCCGGTCCATGCCAGCTCGAGCGGGTCGCCGAGACGGACCTGGATGTCGGGCGAGACCTGGCAGAAGCAGCAGCTCATCACCGCGTAGCCGCGCGCGAGGATCGTCTCGGCGGGGAAGGTGTGCCGGTCGCACGTGCGGCGGTCGTAGGCGCGCATATCCGGGCGCAGGGCGAAGGTGCCGTCCTCGCGCGACGCCTCGTTCTTGCACCAGACGTTCTCCGGAATGATCATTTCCGGATCGTCCAGGAGCGCGTGGTTGCCGCGGTAGTTGAGGAAGAGCACGACCGGGACCTTGCCGGGATTCTCGCAGACCAGGCGCCCGTCGCGTTCCTGCGGCTCGACGCCGGCGTGGCGGTTGGGCAGCAGCACGAGCCAGTCGAGGTAGGGCCCGGTGCGGTCCGCGCGGAACCAGACGCGGCACTGGCGGCGGATGCCGAGCCCGCCGAAGGTCGGCCCTTCCTCGACGACCTCCCACTCGAACGCCTCGGGCGGCGGGGGCTCGCGGCCGTACATCTCGGCGGCGAGGACGTCGAGCATCTCGCGTCGGCGCGCCGGCCAGTCGGCCGCCGTCACGGGGCGGCCGTCGGCGAAGCGCAGCAGTTCGGGGACGTCGTAGGGCGGAATCGCCGCCTCGTCGTAGTTGACGGGAGTCGGCGCGTCGGGCGGAGGAACGGGGGGAATGGGTTTCATGGTCGGGATGGGCGGAATCGGCGGGGCGTTCCACGCGGACGCGGGAATGGAGGCCATACTAGCGCATGGAGCCTCCGCCCGTCAACGCGTTCGCTTGCGAAATCGGGGTGGAATCGCGGGGGGGATTGTGGTATTCTACCTGGCACGCGCGCATTCCCGGCGGAACGCGCGCGCGGAAAGGGACACCGATGAGCATCGACTACAACTTCACCGAAATCGAGAAGAAATGGCAGGCCCGCTGGGAGAAGGAGAAGACCTTCGCGGCGGTCGACTTCTCGCCCAAGCCCAAGTTCTACGCGCTGGACATGTTCCCCTACCCCTCCGGCGCCGGCCTCCACGTCGGCCACCCCGAGGGCTACACCGCCACGGACATCCTCTGCCGCTACAAGCGCGCCAAGGGCTTCAACGTCCTGCACCCGATGGGCTTCGACGCGTTCGGCCTCCCCGCCGAGCAGTACGCGGTCGAGACGGGCACGCACCCCGAGATCACGACCAACAAGAACATCGCGACGTTCACGCGCCAGATCAAGTCGCTCGGCTTCTCCTACGACTGGGACCGCGAGGTCCGCACCTGCGACCCGAAGTACTACAAGTGGACGCAGTGGATCTTCGAGAAGCTCTACGAGCAGGGCCTCGCCT
>CAMOEO010000155.1 GCA_946612175.1 uncultured Verrucomicrobiota bacterium | reverse complement strand
AACCTAAAAGTTCTCCGTCGCGATTTGGGTAACAGGAATTATGGCGCAACGCGGGACCGAAACCGGCGCTTGACGGCGCGGCGGGGGGGCGTCTATAATCCGGCCCTACGCCCGTGCGCGACGGCACCCTCCTTTCCCTCCCGCCCCGCGCTCCCCCTCCCACCGAAGAGAAACGCCCCCATGCACTTGATCGACTGGATCATCATGCTCGTGCCGTTCACGGCCGTGCTCGCCCTCGCCATCTACGCCAAGCGCTACGCGCGCGACGTCGTCGACTTCCTCGCCGCCGGCCGCGTCGCCGGCCGCTACGTGATGTGCGTGGGGGATGTCGCGGCGGGGCTCTCCGTCATCACCCTCGTCGCCAACACCGAAGCCACCTACCGGGCGGGTTCGGCGATGGGCTTCTGGGGCATCATCACGATGCCGCTCGGCATGTTCCTCGGGCTTTCCGGCTATTGCGTGTACCGCTGGCGAGCGTCGCGCGCGCTGTCGTTCGGGCAGTTCGTCGAGATGCGCTACAACCGCTCGTTCCGCATCTTCTGCGCGGCGCTCCGCAACTTCTCGGAGATGATCACCAACGCGATCGGCCCGGCCATCGCCGCCAACTTCTTCATCTACTTCCTCGGGCTGCCGCACGAGGTCCACGTCCTCGGCATCAACCTCCCCTGCTTCGCGATCATCGTGACGATCAGCCTCTTCTTCGCGACGGTCGCCATCTGGCCGGCGGGCCGCATCTCGCTGCTCATCACCGACACGGTGCAGGCGCTGATGTCGTACCCGATCTTCGTCATCATCGCGGGCTACATCTTCTTCAACTTCAACTGGGGCACCGCGATGGAGCCCGTGATGCTCGACCGCGTGCCGGGCGAAAGCTTCCTCAACCCCTTCGACATCGCCAAGCTGCGCGACTTCAACATGTTCGCCCTCGGCGTGACGGTCATGTCGACGATCCTGCAGCGCGCCTCGTGGTTCGGCAACGACACGACGAACTCCGGCCGCACGCCGCACGAGCAGAAGATGGCGGGCGTCCTCGGCACCTGGCGCAACGGCTTCGCCTACACGATGATCGGCCTCATCACGCTCCTCATCATCACGGTGATGAACCACGAGGCGTTCGTCATGCCCGGCGTCGACGGGAAGCACTCCTCGCAGGCGAGCCACATCGCGCGCTTCTCCTCCCACCAGACGCGCATCGACCTCCTGAACAAGATCGCCTCCGACCCCGAGGTGATTCCGGACGAGGCGGTCCGCGGGAAGATCGCCGCCGCGCTCGACACCGTGCCGCCGCCCGTGCACCACGCGATCAAGGATCCGGTTCCGGAGGCCATCCGGGAGGAGCACGCGGCCTACTTCGCGGCGATGGAGGCGCTCGCCACCAATCCGCGGGGCCCCGCGCTCCCCGAGCCCAGCCCCGAGCTGGCGGACTATCTTGCGGTCAACATGCCGCTCTCGCAGCTCAGGAACAACGACACCCCCTACATCGACGCCGCCCGCAACGTCATCAACGACAACATCCCGGACAGTCTCCGCGCCGAGGCCGACGCCATCAAGGAGGCCACCGAGCGCCACCGCGAGGACGAGTCCGTGGAGGTCCCGAAGCCCTCGCCGGAGCTCGCCGCCATCCAGGGCGCCAACGCCAAGCAGGCCCAGAAGGTCCGCACCCTCTACGGCCAGATGCTGATGCCCGTCGCGCTGCGGCAGATCCTCCCGACCGGCATCATCGGCCTCTTCGCGCTCCTGATGCTCATGCTCCTCATCTCGACGGACGACTCGCGCATCTTCAACGCCTCGTCCACGTGGGTGCAGGACGTCATCCTCCCGTTCTACAAGAAGGCCCCGGACAGCAGGCACCACATCGCGCTGCTCCGCTGGTCGTCCGTGGCCGTGGCGCTCTTCTTCTTCGTCGTGGCGGTGTTCTTCAGCCAGCTCGACTACATCAACATGTTCACGCAGATCATGTGCGCGGTGTGGCTCGGCGGCGGCGGCACGGTCATGGTCTTCGGGCTCTACAGCCGCTTCGGCAACATCGTCGGCGCCTGGTGCTCGATCTTCTTCGGGTGCGGCTTCTCGCTCGTCGGCCTCATCCTCCAGCGCACCTGGTCGGCGCACGTGATCCCGGTGCTTGCGAGCCACGGCTGGACCGAGGGCGTCTTCCGCTTCTTCGCGAAGCTCGCCAGCCCGTTCAACCCGTGGGTCGACTGGTCGTTCGGCTTCAACTCCGGCGAGAGCACCCTGGAGCAGGCCCTGCAGCTCTTCCGCGAGAAGTTCTTCATGAACTCGACCGAGATCTACGGAATCTCGATGGTCCTCTCGGTCGCCGCGTACTGCCTCGGCTCCTGGATCGCCCTGAAGTGCGGGTGGTGCAGGCCCTTCAACCTCGACAAGCTGCTCCACCGCGGCGAGTACGCCGACGAGGCGGAGAAGGCGCGCATGGCGCTCGCCAGGACCAAGAAGGTCTCGATCTTCTCGCGCATCATCGGCATCGACAACGAGTACACGCTCGGCGACAAGATCATCGCCTGGTCCGTCTTCCTCTACTCCATCGGATACCGGCTGTTCCTCGCCTTCGTCTGCGTCATCCTCTGGAACTCGTTCAGCCCGTGGCCCAAGGAGTGGTGGGGCCGGTACTACTACATCACGAGCCTCATCATCCCGATGATCGTCGGCTGCATCTCGACGGTGTGGTTCCTCTGGGGCGGCATCCGCGACGGCATCCAGCTCTTCAAGGACCTGGACAAGCGCGTCGTCGACGCGGCCGACAACGGCTTCGTCCGCCACGACTGAACGAACGCCTCCGCCAACCCCAACATTCCTCCCTCATGCGCGCTCCCGCCATCCCCCTCGCCACCGTCGACCCCTACTTCAGCCTCTGGTGCCCGGCCGACCGCCTGACCGCCGAGGACGCCGTCCACTGGACCGGCATCGCCAACCTCCTCCGCGGCGTCGCCGTCGTCGACGGCGCCCCCTGGCGCTTCCTCGGCCGCGGGCCGGAGGGCGCCCTGGAGCAGGTTTCGCTCACGATCGGGTTCCTTTCGACGACGGCCGTCTTCCAGGGCGCCGGCGTCCGCCTGACCGTCGCCTTCACGACGCCGCTCCTCCCGGACGACCTCCCGACGCTCTCCCGCCCGGTCTCGTTCGTCGACGTGCGCGCCGAAAGCGCCGACGGCCGCCCCCACGAGGTCGTCGCCCGCCTCTCCGCTTCGGAGCAGTTCTGCCTCGACAAGGCCGGCGATGCGCCGGTCTCGACGCGCAGGGAGCGCTACGCGCCCGGCGTGTCCGGCATGTCGATCGGCTCGGCCGCGCCGCGCGTTCTGGAGCGCGCCGGCGATAACCTCCGCATCGAATGGGGCCGCCTCCACCTCGCCGCCGCCTCCGCGGACGCGAAGGCGCGCTCGTTCCGCGAAAAGGACGTCGAGTTCCTTTGCCGCAGCCTCGACGAGCAGCAGCGCGACCGCTGCGGCCTCGGCTGGTCGCGCACCACCTTCCGCGAGAAGGCCGACCTGCGCTTCGTCTCCGTCGAGGCCCCGGTCGCCTGCCCCGCCGCGAGGGCGGCCCGCGGCGGCGGGACGCTCTTCCTCCTCGCCTACGACGACGCCGGCGCCTCCGTCGAATACTTCGGCAGGCGCCTCCGCTCGCTCTGGAACCGGGACGGCGCGACGATCCGCCAGGCCGTCGCCGAGGCCGCCGCCGGCTACGCCGCCGACCGCCGCCGCTGCGACGCCTGGGAACGGCGCATGGCCGCGGACGCCCGGAAGGCGGGCGGGGCGGACTACGCCGCGCTCCTCGCCCCCGCCTACCGCCAGGCCGTCGCCGCCCACAAGCTCGTCGTCGACGACCGGGGCGAGATGCTCTGGATCAGCAAGGAGAACTTCTCCAACGGCTCCGCCGCGACGGTCGACGTCTCCTACCCCTCCGTCCCCCTCTTCCTGCTCTACGCCCCGGAGCTCGTCAAGGCGATGATGCGCCCCATCTACCGCTTCGCCGCGACGGACGCGTGGAAGTATGACTTCGCCCCCCACGACGCCGGGACCTACCCCCTCGTGAACGGCCAGACCTACGGCCTCGTCCGCGAGACCGGCGAGCTGCTGCTCCGCAAGCAGATGCCCGTCGAGGAGTGCGGCAACATGCTCGTCATGGAGGCCGCCGCCGCGCTCGCCTCCGGCGACGCGTCGTTCGCCGCCTCCCACATGGACGTGCTCGCCGGATGGGTGAAATACCTCGAGGAGAACGGCGAGGACCCCGGCGAGCAGCTCTGCACCGACGACTTCGCCGGCCACCTCGCGCACAACTGCAACCTCTCCCTCAAGGCCATCCTCGGCATCGCCTCCTTCGGCATCCTGCTCGGACTGCTCGGCGACGCGAAGGGCCGCGAGGCGCGCCTCGCCCAGGCGCGGAAGCTCGCCCGGAGCTGGATCCGCCGCGCGAAGAACCGCGACGGCTCGTTCCGCCTCGCGTTCGACCGCCCCGGGACCTTCTCGCTCAAGTACAACGCCGTCTGGGACAAGGTGTTCCGCCTCGGGCTCTTCCCGGCCGGGACGTTCGACGCCGAGCTGCGCCGCTACGTCGCCGAGTCGCGGCCCTACGGCGTCCCCCTCGACTCGCGCAAGACCTACGCGAAGAGCGACTGGATCGTCTGGGCTGCCACGCTCGACGACCGGGGCGACGTCTTCGCGCGACTCGTCCGCGACCTCGTCCGCTTCTACGACACCACCCCGAACCGCGTCCCGATGACCGACTGGTTCTGGACCGACACCGCCCAGCAGACCGGCTTCCAGGCCCGCTCCGTCCAGGGCGGCCTCTGGATGAAGGTCCTCGCGGACAGGGGCCTCCCCTCCCGCTAAGCGTCCGACTTCCGCCGCTTCCCCCACCCACCCCAAGGTCTCCATAACCCTGGAAACAAAACATGAAACGCCACACCCTGCTCCCCTGCACCGCCGCGCTCCTCTCGGCGGGCCTGTTTGCCTTCGCTCCCGACGCTGACGCTCTCTCCGTCACGACCGTGTCGCAGGTCACGCGACCCAGTTCCGCCACCTACGGGGCCGAGCAAATCAGCGGCATCACGTACGCCGGCGGCGACCTCTACTACGCCGTCGACGACAACGACGTGAAGCTCTACCCGCTCACGCTCGCGATCAATCGCTCCAACGGCTCTCTTTCGTCGTCCGGCATCACCGTCGGCACAGGCGTGACCATGTCCAGTTCCCACGACATGGAGGGCTGCGCGTTCGACCCCGCCTCCGGCAAGGTGTGGATCTCGCAGGAGACGAGCGCGCTCATCCGCGAGTTCGACCCCGCGACCGGCGAGCTGACCCGTTCCGCCCCCGTCCCCGCCGTCCAGAAGCAATACGCCGGCAACTACAGTCTGGAGGCGCTCACCATCGCCGGCGACGGAAAGACGATGTGGACGGCCAACGAGGAGGCGCTCAAGGTCGACGGCCCGCTCGCGACGAACACCGTCGGCTCGGTCGTCCGCCTCACGAAGTTCACGCGCGCCGCCGTTCGCGACAACTGGACGCCGGCCGGGGAATGGGCCTACGTGACCCAGCCCATCGGCACCCTGAAGGACTCCAACACGCGCAGCGGCGTGTCGGGGCTCTGCGCCCTTCCCGACGGCACGCTGCTCGTGCTGGAGCGCCGCTGCTACGATGGCGGCTTCTTCCCCGATTTCAACATCCGCCTCTACCAGGTGAACTTCGCCGGCGCGACGGACGTCTCCGGCATCCCCGCCCTGAAGAACGCCTCCTATACGGCCACGACGAAGACCCTGCTCTGGCAGTACACGCACGGCAACAACATGCCCAACTACGAGGGCGTCTGCCTCGGTCCGCGCCTCGATGACGGCTCCTGCACGATCGTCCTCATCTCGGATGGAGGAAGCTACGCGGAGGAGGGCGTGTTCGTCCTCAAGCTCTCCGGGCTCGACGTCCGGACGCTCTTCGTCGAGGGCGCGGACGATTCCGAGCCGGTCGGCGGACCCTATCGCTACGTCGGCGGAACAACCGTCACCGCGACGCTTCCCGGCGCGGGGAGCCCGTACGAAGCCGCGCTCCGCGTCCATCCGGCCTGGGCCGCGCCCTACAACGGCGCGCGCGGCGAGGGTTCGTCCGCTTCGTTCGCGATCACGGCCGACGACACGCTCTCGTGGTTCTCCGTGACGAACGCGAGTCTTCCTCTGCTTGGCGCCGATTCCTTCGAGCGCCTTCCCGCCGGCACGGAGACCCCCGTGCTCCCCGGCTGGTCGGGCGAAGGCGGATGGATCGCGACCGAGTCCTACTCCCCCGCCCTTCCCCCCGGCTGGCCCCTCGCCCTCGAGACGCACACGGGCGTCCTCGCGATCGACGGCGACGTCGTCCGCTCCTACGCGGACGTCCCCGGCGCCGGCGCGAAGATCGACCTCATGCTTCGCGGCGCCCGCGCGACCGCGGACGCCCCGGCGGAGGACGCCGACGGACAGATCGCGCTCTACTTCGCAGAGGACGGCCGCGCGACGCTGCAGCACCGTTCGGTGGACGGCTCCGCGCGCCTCCGCACGCCGCTTTCCCCGCGCGTCTTCGAGAACGGCGACTGGGTGCGCGCGAGCCTCGTCTTCGACTACGCTACCGGTCCCGCCGGCGCGGCGTGGTGCCAGGTCCGGCTCGACGGCCAGCCGTGCGTCACGGACGCCGGCGTGCGCTCGCCCGCCAACCCCGTTTCGCCGGGCTCGTGGTACCGGACGCTCGACGGCGGCACGGCCGGCAAGGTCTCCGAACTGGCCCTCCACGGGTTCGGCGCGGTGGACGACCTCGCGCTCTACGACGCGGCGGGCGCCTTCGAGTTCGCCGGACCGACGAAGACCAACGGAGTCCCCTACTCCTGGTTCAACGAGCAGGGCCTGGCCTGGGATCCGGCCGGCGACATCGACGGCGACGCGCGCACGGCCCGCGCCGAATACGCGGCCGGGACCGACCCGTGGGACGAAACCGACTACCTCCGCATCCTCGGGACGGGATTCGACGCGCAGGGCCGCTTCACCGTCCTCTTCAACGGCGCGGCTGATTTCTCGCGCTTCACCGTCGAGGAGACCGAAGACCTCGCGGACGTTGCCGCCTTCGGCGAGCTGGCCTGGGAGCCCGCCTCCGGCTACGGACCGATCCTGCGCCTCAACGGGACCAACGTCTGGACGCAGGCCGATCAGGACCCCGACGCCCCGCCCTCCCGCTTCTTCCGCGTCACGGCCACACTGCCGGAGTAGGAGTGATCTCCTCCCCGGGAGGGAAACCGCCGAC
>CAMOEO010000154.1 GCA_946612175.1 uncultured Verrucomicrobiota bacterium | reverse complement strand
GCGGTCGTCGCCCTTCATCCAGAAGAGCGGCAGCAGGAAGTTGTCCTCGCGCCCGTGCAGGACGTCGTCGAGCCGGCGGTCGACCGGCCCGGGAGAGGAAGTCTCGTTCATGGCGGGGAATTCTACGGAAACCCCGCGCCCCGCGCAAGGCGGAATGTCCAAGGCCGGATTCCCGTGTCGCATGTTGTCCTTGCTTTTGCCGCTCCTGCGATATAGAATTCCTTCATTTCCAGCGCGCGAGGACGGTTTCGTCCTATCGGCTTCGCCGTCTCCAACCACGCTCAACCAGAGGACCTCCCCCATGCAGAATCGGATCCATCTTGCCGTCGCCGCCGCCATCCTCGGCCTCGCGGCACGTGTTCAGGCCGGCTTTTTCGACGGCTCCACGGACTTCGAAGGCGCCAATCCGCTTTCGGACGCCTGCTGGGGGAACGTGGGCGAAGCCGCCGTCGTGGTCGACGCGAGCGTGGCCTCCGCCCCGCGGGCGGCCGCCCTTCCGCCGTCTTTCGACGCGACGAGCCGCACGAACGTCCTCTGCGTCGACGACATCGATCCGGTCGTCCGCTATCTCCAGGACGGCCAGGCGGCGCCGACCGCTTCCACCATCTACGCCGACGTCCTGATGAAGGGCAGCCCCGTTTCCGCGGAAGCCGCCGCGCCCGAGCCGGGCGCCGACGACAAGATTCTCGTGTACACGCGCGTCAGCCAGAGCGGCGACGCGACCAACCTCTGCGTCTACGCCAAGGACAGCGCCAACGGCACGGCGCAGGAGTTCGTCCTGACGACGGCCATTGGCGACGACGAGTGGCACCGCCTCGTGATCAAGGCCACCGCCGAAGGGTACCAGGTCTACTGCGACGGCACCGACGAGGCCGATCTCTGCAAGACCGCCGGCGACGTCGACACCTTCTACGCCCTCAACGCCGGCGACCCCATGACGAGCCTCGCCTTCACCGGCACGGGCTATGTGGACGACATCATCCTCTCCGACTTCGATCCGTCCAAATCCATTCTCTCGTGGGGCGCCGGATTCGAGTCCGTCTCCTACACGGTGAACGGCCAGCCGGGTGATTCTCTGACGGTGGCGGACGGCGAGGCGCAGATCGAGGCCGCCGTCGGCGACATCATCGTTCTTTCCGGCTTCACCGGCTATCGCACCGTTTCCAACGTCTGCACGGTGGCCTCGCTGCCCGTTTCGCTCGAACTTCCCGGTCTGACGGGCATCGCCAGGTACTTCCCGCAGTCCGCCACCGCCGGCCAGGACGGCACGGCCGAACATCCGTACGAGATTCCCGACCTCGCGGCCCTCAAGGCCCTGCAGGCGGCGGTCGCCGCCTCCAACAACTGCGCGGGCGTCTGCTTCCTCCAGACCGCGGACATCGCCCTGGACGCGCCCTGGCCCGGCATCGGCATCCCGAACGGCAAGGACATCTACAGCACCGAGAAATTCCAGAACGGCGCCTTCCGCGGCACGTATGACGGCGGCAACTTCACGGTGTCGAACTTCCAGATGGTGGGCGTCGCCGGGAATCCCGACAGCACCACGGAAGGCCTCGACTACTGCGGCTTCTTCAACTCCACCTACCAGGCGACGATCTGCAATCTCAAGATCTCGTATGCCGGCACTCTCTTCGCCGCGGACACGACGGCGGGCACGAAGGAGTCCGGCGCCACGTTCGTCGGCGTCGCCAACGGCTCGACGTTGCGCAACCTGACCACGCTCGCCGGAACGGTCTCCTGCTCGAAGGGCTTCGGCGGCATTTCCGGCTACACCACGAGCGGCACGGTAATCGACAGCTGCACGAACAACCTCAACATGACCTCGCTCGCCAACAACAAGTGCGGCGGCATCGCCATGATCACGCAGAACGGCGCGGCCGTGACGATCACCAACTGCCAGAACAACGGCACGATGACAACGGGTTCGGCGAAATCCGAATACGGCGCCATCGTCGGCTACGTCGGCCTGAACACCACCATCGCGGACTGCGAGACCACAGTTGGCAGATTTCTCAAACATGAGAATAATGCGGTCACGCTGCAGGGCGTGAACAAGGGCGATGCGACCGTCGCGTCCTACCATGGCGCCGCGACGCCCGGCCTGAACTTCGCGACGGTCGACGGCAACGTCGCCACCTTCGTGGCGGACGACGCGCTCGCGGCCGGTGGCACCTACAAGGTCATGGCCGCCAACGTGACGGCGACCTACGCTTTCACCGCCCCCGGCACGATCTCGTTCGACGAGGCGCTCTTCGCTCCGACCTACGCCGTCACGGCTCCGGGCCTGGCGCTGACGGACGCGACGGAGGGCACGGTCAGGACCTACACGGCGGCCGCCGCTCCGAGCTACAAGGATCCCGAAGGCCTCGAAATCGGGGATCCCGTCCTCGTCGGCTGGCTCGCGGATAACGGCTTCACACAGGAAGACATCAACGCCCTGGGCGACGATGCCGAGGCCACGGACAAGCTGTACGAGTGCTGGTTGCTCAACTGCTCCATCACGGCGCAGAATCCGGGCGGCACCATCCACACCACCGGCATTGCGGTCACCAACGGCGTCGTCTCCATCACGGTGCAGCTCGTGCGCCAGTCGCCGCTGGGCTTCATTAGTGGCGTTCTCCATCTCTACGGCACGGATGATCTTGCCGACGACTTCCGCCTGATTTCGGAAGAGATCGTCGGCATCAGCGAGGGCGATTCGACCTTCGCCACTGCCGAGACCGAAGGTGCCGTCACGCAGTCCGTGACCGCCACCTTCCCCATGACCGACGTCACGGCCACGTTCTTCAAGTCCAAGATCGAGTTCCCGAGTCCCGAGGAGCCGGAAGAGCCGGAAGAGTCGGGAGAATAGGAAGAGCCCTAGAGCGGTTTTCCTGAAGCCACGGAACGACACGGAAGCGCCGTGTCGTTCCGTGGCTTCGGTTATCGAGAAGCGCTCGAAGGACGAATCGCCAGGCCCCTACCGAGCCGGCCGAGCGGGCGGCTCGGGCGGGGCGGCGGGGACGCCCTCGACGAGGACGGAGCGCTCCTGGAGGAACCGGATGCAGTCGGGGACGAGGGAGCGGGGGCCGCGGAAGAGGAAGATGCGTCCTCCGCAGGGGTCGCCCTTCTCCTTGATCGTCGTGATGCGGCGGTAGCCGAGCGACTTGGAGGCGACGTAGCCCGTCGCGTAGTCCGGGTCGTCCGACACGCAGATCTCGGCGACGATTCCCGGCGCGGCCTGCACCTTCGAGGCGAGGACGATCGCCTCGGCGAAGTGGTTCTTGGCAAGGGGACGGGGGAGCGCCCCCGAGCCCCCCGGCGCCGCGGGGGCGGCGCAAGGCCCCGAGCCCTCCGGCGCCGCGTCCATGCGCGTGGCGCGGACGCCGCGGGCGCGGTCGGGCTCGAGGCGCTCGAGGGTGTCGGCGTCGAGGAGCATGGCGCCGCGCATGGCGTAGGTCTCGCGGAAGAGGGCCATGATCTCGGGGACGCGGGCGACGCCGTCCGCGGCGAGGAGCTCCGCGGCGCGGGCGAGGCCCTCGGCGGCGGTGGCGGTGCGCTCGGTCGCGACGGGCAGGGCGGGGATGCGGAGGGGGTCGCCGGCGGGCTCGACGCGGATGCGGATGTCGTCGGGCGTCCCCTTCGGGTGGGCGAGGGCGCGGGCGGCGAGCGCGGCGGCGACCTCGGGGACGCGCGCGGCGGGGACGATGCGCTCGGCGCCGGAGACGTGGGCGCCCGCGGCGGAGGCGCGCATCTTGACGCAGAAGAGGGGGAGGTCGGGCACGGCGGCTACTCGAGGTTCTGGACCTGCTCGCGGAAGGTCTCGACGAGGGCCTTGATGTCGATCACGGCGGCGGCGATGGCGGCGTCGTTCGCCTTGGAGCCGATCGTGTTGGCCTCGCGGTGCATCTCCTGGGCGAGGAAGTCGAGCTTGCGGCCGGCGGGCTCGGGGGCGTCGAGCAGGGCGGAGACGTGGTCGAAGTGCGCGGCGAGGCGGGTGAGCTCCTCGGCGACGTCGCAGCGGTCGGCCATGAGGGCGACCTCGCGGGCGAGGGAGGGGTCGTCCGGGGCGAGGGGGGCGCCGAGGGCGGCGACGCGGCGGACGAGGGCGTCGCGGTAGGCGGCGGGGACGAGCGGGGCGCGGGCGGCGATGTCCTCGCGGAGGGCGCGGAGGCGGGCGACGCGGCGCTCGAGGTCGGCGCGGAGGGCGGCGCCCTCGCGCGCCCGCATGGCCGCATGGGAGGCGACGGCGGCGGAGACGGCGGCGGAGACCGCGGGCCAGGCGGCGTCGGGGTCGGGGAAGGGGGAGGCCGCGGCGAGCAGGTCGGGCATGCGGACGAGGTCGCGCAGCGAGAGGTCGTTCGGGAGCCCGGCGGCGCGGGCGAGGGCGGCGACCTGGGCGAGGCGGGCGCGGACGGCGGCCTCGTCGACGGCGACGGCGGCGGCGGGGTCCTCGGCGGCGACGCGGACGTTCAGCTGGGCGTGGCCGCGGGTGAGGGCGGCGGCGACGAGCCGGCGGCAGCGCTCCTCGAGGGGGGCGAGGCCGGGGGGCAGGGCGACGGCGCAGTCGAACTGCTTGCGGTTGACGGAGGAGAGCTCGGCCTCGGCGCGGAAGCCCGCCGCGGCGGCGGAGCCGCGGCCGAAGCCGGTCATGGAGAGAGAGGACATGCGGAGGGTCGGTGGCTAGGCCCAGCGGACGTAGCCGGGCATCGAGGTGCGCCAGGGGTCGGAGGCCGGGACGACGCGCGCCGAGAAGGCGAACGAGCCGGTCTTGTCGCACGGAACCTGGAGCTTGTAGAGGTAGAGAGACGCGCTGAGCTTCTTCGCGGGCTCCATCGGGAGCGCGACGCCGCCGTGCACGGCGCCGGAGGCGTCGGGATGGCCGAGGAAGAGCTCGACGCGGACGTCCGCCGGGTCGACGCCGTCGAGGCGGACCTTGGCGGAGACCTCGAACGAGTCGCCCACGACGCTGCGCACGAGGTCGCGGTCGGTCTCGACCGACTCGACGCGGACGCCGTCCCACCTGGCCCACAGCGCGTTGCGGCGCGCGATGTCCTGGCGGACGGCCGCGTAGTTCTCGGCCGAGAGCGAGGCGAAGTTGGCGAGCGCGGGGTCGTAGGAGCCGGCGAGGTAGTCGGAGACCATCCGCGTGGAGGAGAAGCGGGCGATGGACATCTTGATCGACTCCTTCATCATGCCGATCCAGCGCAGCGGCAGCTCGCCGTGCGGGCGGTCGTAGAAGGCCGGGACGACCTCGCTCTCGAGCAGGTTGTAGAGCGACTGGGCGTCGTTCCAGTTCTGCTGCCCCTCGTCGGCGAACTCCTGCCCGTCGCCGATCTGCCAGCCGCACTTCTCGCTGTAGCCCTCGGGCCACCAGCCGTCGAGCGTGGAGACGTGGATGGCGCCGTTGACGCAGGCCTTCATGCCGGACGTGCCGGAGGCCTCCATCGGGCGGCGGGGGGTGTTGAGCCAGACGTCGACGCCGCGCACCATGCGGCGGGCGATGTGCATGTTGTAGTTCTCGAGGAAGACGAGGCGGCCCTTGACGGCGGGGTCCTTCGAGAACTCGACGATGCGGCGGATGAGCTCCTTGCCGCCGTTGTCGGCGGGGTGGGCCTTGCCGGCGAAGACGATCTGCACGGGGTGCGCGTCGTCGCACAGGAGGCGCTTGAGGCGGTCGGGGTCGGAGAGCAGCAGCGTCGCGCGCTTGTAGGTCGCGAAGCGGCGGGCGAAGCCGATCGTGAGCGCGTCCTTGTCCAGCACGTTGCGGCATGCCTCGACCTCGGCTGGCGAGGCGTGGCGGCGGCGGGCGGAGCGCTCGAGGATCTCGCGCGCGGAGCGGACGAGGTGGGAGCGCGCGGCCTCGTGGACGCGCCAGAGCTCCTCGTCCTGGAGGTGGTCGATGCGCGCGGCCTGCGACTCGGAGATCGGGGCCTTGTCCCAGTCCGGGCCGAGGACGGTCGAGTAGAGCTGCTCGTTGTCGGTGCTGATCCAGGTCGGGACGTGGATGCCGTTGGTGACGTGGCCGATCGGGACCTCGTCGACCGGGAAGTCCGGCCAGAGGTGGTGCCACATGTCGCGCTCGACGACGCCGTGCAGCTTCGCGACGCCGTTGCAGAAGAGGGAGCAGTTGAGGCCGAGGATCGTCATCGAGAGCTCGTTGCCCGTGTCGCCCGCGGCGCGGCCCATGCTCTTCACGGTCTCGGCGGGGAGGCCGCCGTCGCGCTCGAAGGCCTCCAGCTGCGGCCAGAGGAGCCCGAGGTCGAACGTCTCGTTGCCGGCGGGGACGGGCGTGTGCGTCGTGAAGACCGAGGTGCGGCGGACGAACGCCTTGGCCTCGTCGAACGTGAGGCCGCTGCGGGCCATCGTCTTGGCGATGCGCTCGGGGCCGAGGAACGCGGCGTGGCCCTCGTTCATGTGCGAGCAGGCGACCTCGAAGCCGAGCGCCTCGACGGCGCGGAGGCCGCCGACGCCGAGCAGGACCTCCTGGCGGAGGCGGTTGCGCTTGTCGCCGCCGTAGAGCTGGCCGGTGACGCCGCGCAGCTCGGGCGGGTTCTCGGGGATGTTGGTGTCGAGGAGGATGAGCGGGATGCGGCCGACGTCGATCTTCCACGCGGTGAAGCGCAGCGGGCCCTCGGCGAGCGGGACCTCCAGGAGGAGCGGCTGGCCGTCCTCCTCGCGCAGGCAGCGCGAGACGGGGAGGCGGTGCACGTCGTTCTCCGGGTAGGCCTCGACCTGCCAGCCGGTGGCGTTGATCTCCTGCTCGAAGTAGCCCTCGCGGTAGAACAGGCCGATGCCGACGAGCGGGATGTCGAGGTCGGAGGCGCTCTTGAGGTGGTCGCCGGCGAGGATGCCGAGGCCGCCGGAGTAGATGTGCACGGACTCGTGCAGGCCGAACTCCATCGAGAAGTAGGCGATCACGCGGCGGTGCGTCTCGGCGTGGACCTTCCAGTGCTTCGAGGTCTGCACCTCCTTCTCGAACTGGGCCTCGACGGACTTCATGTGCGCGAGGAACGAGGCGTCGGCGGAGAGCTCCTCGAGGCGCTCCTGCCCGACGTGGGAGAGGAGGCGCACCGGGTTGAACTCGAGCTCGCGGAAGAGCGTGGGCGAGACGCGGCGGAAGAGGGCGGAGGCGTCCGCGTTCCAGCACCACCAGACGTTGTTGGCGAGGCGGGGGAGGAAGGCGAGGTTCTCGGGGACCTTGGGGGCGACGGTATAGGTGCGGAACGAGGGCATGGCTCGGGGGTGGTTCGGTTCGGGGTTGAAGGGGTTGAAAAGGTTGAAGGGGTTGAAAAGGTTGAAGGGGTTGAAG
>CAMOEO010000153.1 GCA_946612175.1 uncultured Verrucomicrobiota bacterium | reverse complement strand
ATGGCGAAGGCGCCGAGGTCGCCGCCCTGCGGGCGGTCGCCGCGGAGGGCGGCGGAGAGGGAGGAGAGGACGCCCGTGGCGGGGTCCGAGGCGGTGCGGCGCAGCACGAGGTCGGGCGCGGCGCCGGGGGCGGAGGGGCCGGAGGCGCGGAGCAGGGAGCCGGCGGCGAGGAGGGCGGCGGCGTTGTCGGTGGTGGTGCCCCAGTGGAGGCGGTCCCAGGAGGCGCGGCGGGCGAGCAGGAGCCGGCGGAGCGCCTCGACGCGGGCGGGGGCCTCGGGGGCGTCGGCCTCGAGCCAGGCCATCATGCCCCAGGCGGGGGCGGCGGCGCCGTCGTCGGGCTCGGTCCCGCGGAGGAGGGAGAGGGCTTCGGCGGGGCGGCCGGTGCGGAGCAGGACGAGGGCGAGGCGGTAGCGGGAGGCGGGGGCGAGGCGTTCGGCGCGGTCGAGGAGGGCGGAGGCCCAGTCGGCGTCGGGGGCGCCGGCCTCGGCGAGGGCGAGGAGGGCGAGGGTGCGGATGGAGCCGGAGCGGGCGTCGTGCTCGGCGCGCTCCTCCGCGGAGGCGTTCCAGGGCGCGGAGCCGGCGCCTTCGCGCAGGAGGGAGCGGAGGGCGGCGCGGTAGCCGGTGCGGACGCTCTCGGAGAGGCGGATGCCGGCGCCTTCGGCCTCGGCGAGCAGGAGCCCGGCCCAGGCGGCGTCGAACGGGTCGGCGCCGGGACTGTCGGGCCAGGTGGAGAAGCGGCCGTGGCGGAGCAGGGTGCAGACGCGGGCGACGCAGGCGCGGGCCTCGGCGTCGGCGTCGAACGGCAGGTCGGGCGCGAGGGCGCGGAGGGCGCCCTGGGCGTGGAGGAGCGGGAACGCGCGGGAGGTGGTCTGCTCGAGGCAGCGCCACGGGTAGGCGGCGAGCCAGCGGAGGGCGGGAAGGAACGGCGCGGCGGGCGAGGGGTCGGCGCGGACGGTGGCGACGATTCCGGCGGGGAGGAAGCCCTCGACGGGGGCCAGTTCGGCGGAGGCGCCGGCGGGGACGGAGTCGACGACGGAGACGGTGCGGCGCGGAAGGGCGGAGCGCAGCGGGAGGCGGACCGGGAGGGTGTGCGTCTCGGCGAGGCCGGAGAGCTCGAAGACGGCCTCGACCTCGCCCGAGACGGCGTCGGGCGCGACGGCGACGGGCACGCGGACGACGGCGGAGCCGCCGGCGGGAAGGTTCGTCGCGGCGGAGAGGGCGGCTCCGGGCGCGGGGGAGGCGGGGCCGGAGAGGCGGAGCGACCAGGCGGCGAGGGCGTCCTCGCCGGAGGCGTTGTGGACGGCGAGCGAGAGCTCGGCGACGTCGCCGGCGGCGAGGAAGCGGGGGCCGTCGGCCTGGCCGACGAGCCTGGGGGCGATGCGGGCGGTGGCCGCGGCGGCGCCGGCGGCGGAGGGCGACCAGGCGACGGCGACGACGCGGACGGAGCCGGCCCAGTCGGGCAGCTCGAAGGAGGCGCGGGCGACGCCGCGCTCGAACGGGACGTCGGAGACGGCGCGGGCGAGCGGGACGAAGCGGCGGGAGCGCAGCGGGGAGACGCGGCGCAGGAGCGAGCCCGGGCCGTCGCCGCCGGTCGCGGCGGTGCGCAGGTAGGGCAGGTCGCGGACGCGGAGCAGGGCGCGCCAGGAGTCGAAGAGGCGGGCGCCGGACCAGCGCGGGCGGCCGAAGCGGCCGACGGGGTCGGGGACGGGCTCGTCGGTGAGCGAGAGCACGGCCTCGTCGACGAGGAGGAAGGTGGCGCGGGCGTCGGCGTTGGTGAAGGCGGCGGGGAGGCGCGCCTCGGCGCGGACGATGGCGCCGCCGCGCGGGAGCATCTCGACGGCGGGCTCGACGAGGGCCGGGGCGAGGTCGCGGGCGGGATCGGCGACGCGGAGCGTGGCGGCGCCGTAGGCGCGGTGGGCGGACCAGTCGTCCTCGGGGGCGACGGGGCGGACGAGCGTGGCGGAGACCTCGAAGGACGGGGCGAGCGCGGCGGTGACGGGAATCTCGGCGACGGCCTCGCCGTTGGTCACGGCGAGGAGGGCGCGGCCGGCGGCGCCGGCCTGGCCCCACGCGACGTGGGCGAGGCCGTCGAACGGGGCGCGGAGGCGGACGCGGGCGGTCTGGCCGGGGGCGTAGGCCTTGCGGTCGGGGGAGAGGGCGACGCGGACCGGACCGCGGGCGCCGTCCTCGGAGCCGTCGCCGCCCCAGGTCGCGAAGTCGAGCGAGGTTTCGGGGAGGAAGAAGGCGGGCGCGGGCGCCGCGGCGGCGTCCGCGGCGGGCTTCTCCGCGTCCGGGGCGGCGGGCTCGCCGAGGTCGAGGGCGGCGACGCGCAGCTCGTAGGAGCGGCGGCCGGGCGGGAGGAGGAAGGCGAAGCGGGCCTCGGCGTTGGTGGCGACGGCCTCGAGGGGGGCGCCGACGCGGCGCTCGACGCGGCGCCAGCGCCAGCCCCAGCGGCCTTCGTCGTCGGCCTCCCAGTAGTCCTCCCAGTCGACCGAGAGCAGCTCGGCGCGGAGGCGCGGGGCGGCGTTGGTGGCGGGGGCGCCGTCGGGGGCGACGAGGCGGACGCGGACGGGGTATTCGGCGCCAGGCTCGGCGGCGCGACCGGGCGTCTCGACGCCGAGGTACCACGGGTAGACGTGCCAGTCGAGGGCGACGAGGTCGGAGATCGGGCGGCCGCCGAGCTCGAAGACGGAGGACTGGACGGAGAGGCGCAGCGCGGCGGCGGGCGGGGCGGAGAGCTCGGGGCGGTCGAGGCGGAATTCGCCGACGCCCTTCGCGTCGAGGCGGCCCCGGGCGGCGCGGCGGGCGGTCTCGGCGACGGCGCGGCGGTCGCTGCCGAAGCGCCAGCGCGGGCCGTAGCCGGCGGGGCGGAACGGGCGCGGGGAGACCTGGAGGCGGACTTCGGCGCGCAGGTCGGCGGCGGGGGCGCCGAAGAGGTATTCGGAGCGGACGAGGAGCGGGAAGGCGCCGGAGCGGCCGAGCAGGGCGGCGGGGAGGCCCTCGGAGAAGACGCGGATCTGGGGCGGGACGAAGTCCTCGACGGAGAAGGCGCGCTCGGCGAGGACGCGGCCGTCGCGGCCGGGGAGGCGGAGGCGCGCGGTCCACTTGCCGGAGGGCTGCTCGACGGGCGTCGTCCAGGCGCCGCCGTCGGGGAGGGCGACGTGGCCGCGCTCGTCGGAGCGGACGGCGAGGGTGGCGACGACGATGCCGTCGGGGCGGGCGAACTCGAGCGAGAGCGGGAGCGGGGCGGGAGCGGCGCCGGAGGCGTCGCGGACGAGGCCCTGGAGGAGGACGGCGTCGCCGTGGCGGTAGATGCCGCGGTCGGAGAAGAGGAAGCAATCGAGCTCGGCGGGGGCGGCGGGGAAGTTCTCGACGGGGTGCTCGGGCAGCTCGTCGAGGTACTCCTCGTCGGTCAGGGCGAGGTAGGAGTAGCCGCCGTCGTCCGTCTCGACCGCGACGAGCCACGGCTCGTCGCCCTCGGCGAGCGGGACGGTCGCGACGCCGTCGGCGCCGGCGACGGCGGAGGCGAGGACGCGGTTGTTGGCGGCGTAGGCGGTGGCGCGGGCGCCCGGGAGGGGCTCGGCGGTGGAGAGGCGGACGGCCCAGACGTCGATCGCGCGCGGGAGGACGCGGACGGAGAGGCCGACGTCGGAACGGTTGACAAGGCGGGCGTCGGAGGGCAGGTCGCGCTCGGGGTTCGCGGGGTCGCGGCCCTCGGCGCGAAGCAGGTAGAGGCCGTCGGGGAGGCGGGGCTCGCCGGCGGGGGCGAAGTCGTCGAGCGCGACGGCGTTGGTGGCGACGGCGGAGGAGAGGTCGGCCGGGAGGGCAGGCAGGTCGGCGGTGCGGACGGAGTCGCGGTCGCAGTAGTCCTCGGGCGGGTTGCTCCAGCGGCCCCAGTGGCGGAGGGCCTGGACGAGGTTCTGGGGGAGGACGCGGGCGACGGAGAGGCGGAGGGCGGGGATGCGGTCGGTGCGGAGGGCGACGCCGCCCCGGCCGTGGCGCGCGAGGTTGCGGCCCTCGTCGAGGAACTCGAGCGCGGGGGCGGGGTTCGGGGCGACGACGACGGCGGCGTTGGTGGACGCGGCGCGGGCGGCGCCGCGGGGGGAGGCGAGCCCGGAGGCCGGGAGCGCGAAGGCGTAGCGCCCGCCGGCGCGGAAGTCGCCCTGGAGCTCGTAGCGCCAGGAGACGCCGTCGATGCCGCGGTTCTCGGCCCGGACCCAGTGGTACCATTCGCGCTCGGCGTCGGCGGCGCGGACCGTTCCGGCGGAGGGCGAGACGAGGAGGTTGGAGGCGAGGGACGCGGGGTCGACGCGGCGGTTGAGCCAGAGCGTCACGGCGGCGCGGCCGGAGAAGGGGGCGGGTTCGGCCTGGACGTCCTCGATGCGGACGGGCGTCGCGGCGTAGCGGCCGGCCCAGACCGTGTCGCGGGCGGTCGCGGCGCCGTCGGCGAACGGGAGGTCGCGGGAGATGCGCAGCTCGAGGAGCCCCTCGGCGGCGGGCAGCTCGGGGTGGAGGTGGAGGCGGCGCCAGCCGGGGCTGTAGGTGCGGCCGGGCTCCCACGTGAAGGGGACGGGGGCTCCCTCGAAGAGGAGGGAGACGTAGTCGGGGAGGTTCGCGGGGAGGTTGGTGGGGGAGAAGACGTCGCGGTTGGCGTCGATCGTCAGGACGGGGCGGAGATCGTCGAACGCGTCGTCGTCGCCGTTCGCGCTCACGCGGCAGGAGAACGCGAGCTCCGGCGGCGCGGCGGGGTCCTCGCGGTCGAGCCGCTCGGCGGGGGCGACGGGCGGGAGCGCCTCGAACGTCCGGGAGAAGGGGCGGCGCAGCGTCCGCCCGCCGCCGACGGGCATGCCGGCGGCGAGGGTGACGACGACGCGGTTGGTGCGCCAGAGCAGATCCGCGTCCCCGTCCTTCTCCCGGCCGGGGCGGGCGGCGGGGGCGAGGACCGCAGAATGCCCGAGGTCGCCGAGGGTGGCGGACGTCGTGGCGTGGAAGGGGACGGCCTCGCCCGCGACGGTGACGGTGGCGAAGGCGGAGAGGGCCTCCGCGTACTGGACGCGGTCGAGGAGGCCGGAGATCTCGACGTCGAAGAAGCGGACGTCGTCGTTGGTGTCCGCGAGCACCTCGACGCCGGGCGGCGGGGGCGGCGCGGCGAGGAAGGCGAGGCCGGCGCCCGCAAGGGCGCAGAGGGCATGGGGCAGGTAGCGGGAAAACCGGGCGGGAATGCGGGGGGACATGGCGTAACTCCTGAAAGATCAAGGGTGAACGGAAGAGTGGAAAAGGAATCGAAAACCGCCCGCGGAACTTCGGGGGCATTCGATTCCATTCAAGCATATTTTCGGGCGCGGCGCAACCGAAAAATCGACATCCGCGGACATGCGCGAAAAACCGGATTTCCGCGTGCTCGCCGACACCGGAAAAACGACGCCGCGGTTTCTCGCGGGAGGACGTCCGGCGTTGCACGGACGGGTTGCCGCGGGGGGCGCCATCTGCTAGAATCGGCGCCATGCAGACCGCCGTCTTCGACGCCCGATGGATCCTGCCGACGCCCTCCGGCATCGGCGTCTATGCGCGCGAGCTGGCGATGCGCCTCCCCGAGCTGCTCCCGGACCGGCGCTTCGTGTTCCTCGTGCGCCCCGACGTCGACGCCGCCGCGCTCGTTCGCGGCGACGGCCGCGCCTCCGCCCTCCCGCTTCCCTACGGCCCCCTCTCGCCGAAGAACCAGGCGCGGCTTCCGCGCCTCCTGCGCGCGCTCGGCGCCGACGTCTACCACGCGCCGAACTTCATGGTCCCCTACCTCGCGCTGCGCCGCGGCGGCGGCGCCCGCGTCCGCTGCCTGGCGACGATCCACGACGTCATCCCGCTCGTCGTCCCGGACTACGCGCCCTCCTCCCGCACGGCCCGTCTGCGCCCCCTCTTCCGCCTCTGCCTCCGCGAGGCCGCGCGCCGCGCCGACGTGCTCCTCACCGTGAGCGAGACCTCCCGCCGCGACCTCGTCGCCGCGCTCGGCCTCGCCCCCGCGGACGCGGCCCGCGTCCGCGCCGTCCACAACGGCGTCGCGGACCCGTTCTTCGCCGCCGCCGCGGGGCGCCCGCCCCCGCGCGCGGCGGACGACCCCGCGGAGCGCGTCCTGCTCTACGTCGGCCGCCGCGACCCCTACAAGAACGTCCCGCTGCTCGTCGAGGCGTTCGCCGCGGCGCGCGCCCGCGCCCCGTGGCCGCTGCGGCTCGTCGTCGCCGGCGCGCGCGATCCGCGCTACCCCGAGGCGGAGGACCTCGCCCGCGCGCTCGGCGTGGCGGGGTCCGTCGACTTCGCCGGCTCCGTCGGCCTCCGGGAGCTCGTCGCGCGCTACCGCTCCGCCGATCTGCTCGTCCACCCCTCGCGCTACGAGGGCTTCGGGCTCCAGATCGCCGAGGCGTTCGCCTCCGGCCTGCCCGTGCTCTGCACGGACGGCGGCTCCGCCCCCGAGGTCGCCGGCGACGCGGCCCGCGTCGTCCCGCTCGCCGGCGGCGCCCCCGCGATGGCCGAGGCGATCCTCGCGCTGCTCTCCGACCCCGCGGAGCTCGCCCGACTCCGCGCGGCGGGGCTCCGCCGCGCCGCGCGCCTCACCTGGGACCGCGCCGCACGCGAGATCGCCGCCTTCTACGAAGCCTAGCCGGAAATGAAAAACCCTAGGAAAAGCGGTGTTTTCCTAGGGTTCAAGTGGTCGGAGTGAAGAGATTTGAACTCTTGACCTTTTGGTCCCGAACCAAACGCGCTACCAGTCTGCGCTACACTCCGAAGGGGTTGCGTGGCAACGGGGCGGGAGGATAGCAGAGCGCGGGGGGCGTGTCAAGCGGAAAAAGCCCTTGAACGCGGGGCGGCTTCTGTGCTAGAATTCCGCGCGTTTTTACACGAACCCATCCCTCAACGAACCACACAACCCCGGGCGCCCGCCCCGACGGCGCGCGCCACACCACAAGGAACCTCGGCTATGCCACGCAAGATCCCGCTCGACAAATACCGCAACATCGGCATCATGGCCCACATCGACGGCGGCAAGACCACCACCACGGAGCGCATCCTCTACTACACCGGCGAGAACCACAAGCTCGGCGAGGTGCACGACGGCGCCGCCACGATGGACTTCATGGTCCAGGAGCAGGAGCGCGGCATCACGATCGGCTCCGCCGCCACGACGTGCTTCTGGCGCGACCACCAGGTGACGATCATCGACACCCCTGGACACGTCGACTTCACGGCCGAGGTCGAGCGCTCGCTCCGCGTCCTGGACGGCGCGGTCGCGCTCTTCTGCGCCGTCGCCGGCGTCCAGCCCCAGTCCGAGCAGGTCTGGCGCCAGTCCGAGAA
>CAMOEO010000152.1 GCA_946612175.1 uncultured Verrucomicrobiota bacterium | reverse complement strand
TCCTGCTCGGCGCCTCCGTCCTCTCCCTCGCCGCCTACGGTCTCGCCAGGCTCTACCAGCGCACCCGCCGCAGCGCCGTCGCGCAGGATCTGCGCATGCGCCGCGCGCTCCGCTCCCGCCGCACGGCCTCGCGCCACGAGCCGCCCACGCCCGAGACCCTGCTCGAGGCGTGGGAGCGCTCCCGGAGCTCGCTCGAGGGCAAGCTTCTGCTCGGCGCGCTGCTGCAGGATCTGGAACCCGCCGTCGACAATGCGTACATCCGCGACGCCGACGGCGAAATCGTCGGACGCAACCCCGGGCTCCGCGGATGGCTCCGCGAGCGCTGTCCCGAACTCTCCCGCCGCTACAAGACGCTCATGCGCTACAAGGCGCTGGCGGACAAGTTCCTGCGCGCCTGCGGGCTCACGGAACCCTGGACCGCCGAAGACCTCCTCCCGCCGGACCCCGCCACGAAGACCTCCCCTCGCACCCAAGCGCCGAGGCGGGCGAGAGGTACGGCGGAGGAACTCCTGCGGGACTTCCGCACGCTGCGGGCGCTGGATGACGAGGTATGGCGACGGCTCGGGCTCGTGCGGATGGCGAAAGGACCAAGAAGGGACGTCTCGTAGGGCGAAGGGATAGGAGATGAAAAAGCGATGAATAGTATGAAAAGAATTGGGAAAAAGGTGTGAGAATTCGGTGAAGAGCGGGGAAAACGGGGAAAATGGGAAAGAATGGGGAGAAAAGGGAAATGGGGAAATGGTGGCGGGCTTGAAAAGATCGGAAGGATTCCGTAGACTTGAGGAGCTTTCCATCCAAAGGAACCGCCATGAATGATTCCCCCGCCATGAACGACCCCTCCGACATCCGGCCGAACGGCCGCGCGCTCATCCCGTTCCTCGTCTTCGTCGCCTTCTACCTCGGACTCTCGCTCCAGGCCGGAGACTTCTACAAGGTCCCGATGCCGATCGCCTTCGTCGTCGCCTCCGCGGCGGCGCTCTTCCTCGGCCGACCCCAGACGCTCGCGAAGAAGATCGACGCCTACGCCGCCTCGATGGGCGAGCCGAACATCATGATCATGTGCATGGTGTTCATCCTCGCCGGCTCGTTCGCCACGATCGCGAAGGGCTCCGGCGCGGTGGACGCCGCCGTCGCCATCGCGCAGGCGCTCGTTCCGGCGCGCTTCATGCTCGCGGGGATGTTCCTCGTCTCCTCGCTCGTCTCGCTCGCGATCGGCACGAGCTGCGGCACGATCGCGGCGCTCGTCCCGATCGCCGCGGGGCTCGTCGGGCCGCTCGGCATCGACCCGGCGCTGATGGTCGGCTCGGTCGTGGGCGGCGCGATGTTCGGCGACAACCTCTCGCTCATCTCCGACACGACGATCGCCGCGACGCGCACGCAGGGCATCGAGATGCGCGCCAAGTTCCTCGCCAACCTCCGCATCGCGCTCCCGGCGGCGGCCGCCGCGCTGCTGCTCTACGCCGCGCTCGGCCGCGGCACGGCGGCGCTCGCGGGCGCGCCGGTCGGCTGGCGCGAGTGCGTGCTGGTGCTGCCCTACGGGCTCGTCCTGCTGCTCGCGCTGCTCGGCATGAACGTGATGGCGCTGCTCTTCGGCGGGACGCTCCTCGCCGCGGTCCTCGGCATCGCGCTCGGCCGGATCGACTTCTGGGGCGCCCTCGACCTCGTCGGCAAGGGCACGCTCGGCATGAGCGAGACGCTCATCGTGGCGCTGCTCGCGGGCGGCCTGCTCGGCCTCATCCGCCACAACGGCGGCATCGCGTGGCTGATGGCGAAGATCGGCTCGATGGTCCGCGGCGTGCGCGGCTGCGAGCTCGGCGTGCTCTTCCTCGTCTTCGCGGTGAACCTCTTCACCGCCAACAACACCGTCGCGATCATCGTCGCGGGCCCGGTCGCCAAGTCGCTCGCCGACCGCTTCGGCGCGAAGCCCGAGCGCGTGGCGAGCGTCCTCGACACCGGCTCGTGCATCCTGCAGGGCGTGATCCCCTACGGCGCGCAGCTGCTGATGGCCGTCTCGCTCGCGGCCGGCGCGGGCGTCTCGGTCGGCGCCATCCCGCTCATCGGGCGGCTCTACTACCAGGGCATCCTGCTCGTCGCCGTGCTCGTCGCGATCGCCCTGCCGCGGCGCAAGGCCGCGTAGGGACGCGCGCGGCAGGAGCCGCCGCGAACCGCCCGCCCGCTACGGCGCGGGCGGGAGCTGGCGCGCGGCCTCGGACTCCGGATAGTCGGCGCGGAGGGAGGCGCGGAGGGAGGCGGCCTCGTCGGCGCGGCCGAGCTCGTCGAGCAGGCGCGCGGTCTCGAGCAGGACGGGCGGGAGGATCTCCGGGTCGGCGTAGAGGATGCAGACCGTGTGGAGGTAGCGGGCGGCGGTCTCCTTGTCGCCGCGCGCGAGGGCGGCGTGGCCGAGGCCGATGTAGGCCCAGATGCGCTGGGGCTGGAGGTCGGGCTCGGAGCAGCGCTCGACGGCGAGCCGGAAGAGGGGCTCGGCGCCCTCGGCGTCGCCGCGCGCGAGGAGCAGCTCGGCGAGGCGGAGCGTGGCCTCGGGGGCGTAGCGGGTGAGGACGGGCAGGTCGCAGGCGCGGCGGTAGCACTCCTCGGCCTCGCGGGCGTGCCCGGCGGCGCGCTCGGCGCGGCCGGCGAGGGTCCAGGCGGTCTGGCGCCATTCGTCGGTCTCGGCGGCCTCCGCCATGCGGCGGGCGGTCGCGGCGGCGCGGGGAAGGTCGCCGCGCTCGATCTGGCGCTCGGCGAGCCACGCGAACTGGCCGGAGGTGAAGCGGGCGGCGGCGGAGCGGTCGTCGAGCAGCGTCTGGAAGAGGGCGGCGGCCTCGTCCTCCTTCCCGTCGGACTGGAGCGAGACGGCGAGGGCGAAGCGGGCGTCGCGCGCGATGGCGTCGGAGGGCTTCGCGTCGAGGGCGGCGCGGAGGGCGGCGACGGCGGGGCCGAACTCGCCGGCGGAGCGGAGCAGCTCCCCCTTCCAGAAGAGCGCGTCGGGCTTGCGGGCGTGGGAGGGGAAGCGGCGGAGCAGGTCGTCGAGGACGGAGAGCGCCTCGGTGCGGCGCTCGAGGCGGACGAGCTCGAGGGCCTCCTGGAAGAGGGCCTCGGGGACGCCGGGGTCGTCGGGCCAGTCGCGCAGGTAGGTGCGCCAGTCGACGAGGGCCTTTTCGCCCTGGCCGGAGCGGGCGAGGCAGGTGGCGGAGGAGAAGAGGGCGGCGGGGGCGATGGGGAGCTTGGGGTAGGCCTCGGCCAGATGGTGGTAGACCGCGGCGGCGTCGGCCCAGTCGCCTCGCTTCTGGAGCCGGTGGCCGAGGCGGTAGAGGGACTCGGGGGCGTAGGAGGATGCCGGGAACTCGGAAGCGAGGCGGCGGTAGGAATCGATCGCCGAGTCCTCGTCGCCGCCCGCGGCGGAGGCCTCGGCGAGGAGCCAGAGCGCCTCGGCGCGAAGCTCGCCGTCGGAGAGGACGGGGCGGACGGCCTTCTGGGCGGCGGCCCAGTCGCCGGCCTTGTAGGCGCTCAGGGCGGCCTGGTAGCGGGCGCGGGAGGCGAAGGGGGTCGATGCGGCGGCGGGGTCTTCCGCGACGGCCTCGAAGGCGCTGCGGGCGTCGTCGAGACGGGCGAGGGAGAAGAGGGACTGGGCGCGGACGTAGCGCAACTCGACGGCGGCGGCGGGGTCGGGGGCGGGATCAGCGGCGAGGGCGGAGTCGCACGCGGAGAGCGCCTGCTGTGCGCGGCCGGCCTTGCAGAACGCCCAGGCGGCGGGGAGGCGGGCCTCGGCGGAGCGGGGATCGGAGGGGTACTTCTCGAAGAGGCCCTGGAAGGCGTCGGCCGCGGCGGCAAACGCGCCGGCGGAGTATTCGGCGGACCCGAGCAGGAAGAGCGCCTCGGCGCCGAGGCGCGGCGTGGCGGGGGCGGCGGAGAGCTCGTGGAGGAGGGCTCGGGAGCGGTCGAGGTCCTGCACGGGGCCCTCCGCGGCGAGGATGCGGGCGAGGGAGAGCCGGCCGTAGGAGGCCATCTCGTCGGAAGGGAACTCCCGGAGGAGCGCGTCGAGGTCGCCGCGGGCGTCCGCGGCGCGGCCGAGGCCCTCGAAGGCGGCGGCGCGGTAGTAGAGGGCGAGCTTGCGGACGGCGGGCTCGGGCTTCTCGTCGAGCAGCAGGGTGTAGAGCTCGGCGGCACTGTCGTCGTCGCCGGTCTCGGTGAAGAGGGAGGCGCGCTGGAACAGGGCGCGGTGGCGGACGGTCGAGCCGGGCTCGTCGGCGGCGCGCTTGTAGGCGCGCATGGCGTCGGCGCGGTGGCCGGCCAGGCGGTGCGCCTCGCCGAGGCGGAAGCAGACCTTGTCGCGGTCGGCGCCGGAGGGGAAGTCCTCGAGGAAGCGGGCGTACTCGGCGGCGGCCTGCGCGTAGAGGCCGCGGGAGAAGAGGCCGTCGGCGAAGACGCGGCGGTCCTCCTCGGCGCGGGCGTCCCGGGCGGCGGCCGCGTCGGCCGCCGCGGCGGCGCCGGCGGCGAGCAGGAGAGCGGCCGCAAGGGGGGCGAAGGGCGTTTTCATGGCGCCGATTCTACCAGAACGGCGCGAGGGGGGCAACTTCCCCGCGACGCCGGTTTTTCCGCTTGCCTTCGGAACCGCGTTCCGCTACAATCCGGCTTTCCTTCGACGCCCTCGGACGAGGGTGTCTTCCTCCTTCCAGCCGCCCCGCCCGGGGCCTTTAACCGGAGAACCCGAAATGACCTACGAACTCATCGGCACGATCAAGAAGATCGGCGACCTTCAGACCTTTCCCAGCGGCTTCGAGAAGCGCGAGCTGGTGGTGTGCGACGACGACCCCCGCTTCCCGCAGGAGATTCCCTTCGGCTTCACCCGCGAGCGCACGAAGCTGCTCGACCAGTTCGCCGAGGGCGAGAAGGTGAAGATCTCCTTCGACATCCGCGGCCGCGAATACAACGGCCGGCACTTCGTCGACCTCAACGCGTGGCGCATCGAGAAGGACGCCGCCGCGGACTCCCCGGCCGCCGGCATGCCCGCGGCCCCCGCGCCCGCCGCCTACGCGGCGGCCCCGGCCGCCCCCGCCGCGCAGCCCCCCGCCCCGCCCGCCCCCGGCGGCGCGGACGCCTCGCTCGACGACCTGCCCTTCTAGCCCGTCCCCTCCCCTCCGATGCCCGACGGCGGTTCCGCGCCCCCGCGCACGCTCGGCTGGAGCCTCGACGCCACGGCCGCGTTCTTCCGCGGCCATGGCGTCGATTCCCCCCGCGCCACGGCCGAATGGCTCGCCGCCCGGCTGCTGCGGTGCGCGCGCGGCGAGCTCGCCGCCCGGAGGGATCGCGCGATGCCGGAGCCGCTCCTGGCGGCGATGGGGCGCGGCGCGCGCCGCATCGCCGCGGGCGAGCCGCTGCAGTACGTGATCGGGCAGTGGGACTTCCGCGACCTCACGCTGCGGACGGACCGCCGCGCGCTCATCCCGCGGCCGGAGACGGAGATGCTCGTCGACCTGGCGCTCTCCTCCCCGCGCCTCCGCGCGATGGAGGCGCCGCGCGTCGTCGACTACGGCACCGGCTCGGGCTGCATCGCGCTGGCGCTCGCCCGGGCGTGGCCCGGCGCGCGGATCGTCGGGCTCGACGTCTCGGAGGACGCGCTCGCGCTCGCCCGCGAGAACGCCGAGGCGCTCGGGCTCGCGGGCCGCGTCGCGTTCATCAACGTCGCGACGACGCCGATCGACGAGATCTTCGAGGGCGGCACGCTCGACGCGATCGTCTCCAACCCGCCCTACATCCCCTCCGCGGCGGTCGACCGGCTCGACCGCAAGGTGCTCGACCACGAGCCTCGCCTCGCGCTGGACGGCGGACCGGACGGCATGGCCGTCCTGCGCCAGATCTGCGAGGAGGCCTCGATGCTGCTCGCGCCGGAGGGCGAGCTCTACCTGGAGGTGGACGCCGAGAGCGGCCAGGCCGGGCCGCTCTCGGAACTGCTGCGCGAACTGGGCTTCGACCCCGTCCGCGCGCATCGCGACCTCGCGGGGCACGACCGCTTCCTCTCCGCCTCGCTCTCGCTCGGCGTGTAGCTAGAACGAGAGGCGCAGGCGGAACAGGTCGACGCCCGGCGCGCGCCGCAGTTCCGGCGCGGGAGCGTCGCCGCGAATCTCGCGCGCCGCGGCCTCGAGCCGTTCGCGGTTGTACCGGTGCGCGGCGTCGACGCCGCCGTAGACGCTGCCGGTGTACCACGTCAGCTCGAAGAACGTCGCGACGGCGAAGAGCCCCCACTGCTCGCGGTCGGCGCACTCGAACATCGCCCAGCCGAAGAGCCCGTTGAGGACGATCGACCGCAGCGCGTTGCCCCATTCGCCGGAATAGGCGTAGCCGAGCCCGGGAACGAACCCGAGCAGGCCCCCGACGCGCGGCGACTTGTCGCGCCCCGCCTCCCAGCGGCCGATCGCCGCGAGCGCGGCGGGGTCGTCCGTCGCCAGGCGCGCCTCGGCGGACGAGCCCGCGAGGAGCCAGTCCGCGGCGGCGAGGCGCGCGGCGCGCGCCGCCTCGCCCGGATCGGCGCGCGTCTCGGAGAGCATCGAGCCCCATTCGGCGGCGCTCGCCCATTCGCGGAGCCCCTCCGCGCGGCGCATCCGCAGGAAGAGCAGCTCGGACTCGATCGGGGCGCGGACGGCGGACTCCGCCTCGGCGCGGTCGAGGACCCGCCCCATGCGCTCCCATTCGTCGCCGGCGCGGTAGGCGTCCGCCGCGGCGAGGAGCAGCGAGCCGCGCAGCTCCGCGTCGGCGGGCGCGGCGTCCGCCTCGAGCCGACGGTACTCGAGCGCGGCGGCGGCGGCATCGCCGCCCGCGAGGAACTCCTCCGCGAGCGCGAGCGACGGCGCCAGGCGATCGGCGGGATCGGCGGCGCCCGCAGGCGCGGCGAACGCGGCGGCGAGGCCGAGCGCGAGCAGGGCCGGAATCGGAAAGCCGTTGTTCAACCGTTTCAACTTCTTCACCCTTTCAACTTCTTCGACGCCTCTCTTCTCCGACGGTGCTTCGCGCGCAACGCATGCGCGCGTCCGGCCTCCCCTACGGGCCGAACCACCAGTCGTGGTCCTCCACGGGATCCGGGTGGCGCCAGGCGCCGGCGGCGTTGCGGATCCACGGGCGGTCCGGCGCGGAGACGACGGGCTCGCGGACGAAGCGGTCCGCGGTCATCGGCACGCCGAGCAGCCCGTGCTTGCGCGCGGCGTGGACGAAGTAGCGCGAGCAGCTCGGCTCGAGCGCGCAGCGCGAACCGAGCGCCGGGCCGACGAACGTGCGGTAGAAGCCGACGACGCGGCGCGCCAGCCAGCCGCCGATGCCGCCGCGGCACCTGTCGCGGAGGCGGCGGCGTCCGCGCCT
>CAMOEO010000151.1 GCA_946612175.1 uncultured Verrucomicrobiota bacterium | reverse complement strand
CGCCGGCGCCGGCGCCCGCGTCCGCGCCCGCCCGGCGGCCCCCGCCCCCCGCGCGGCTGCCGCCGTCCCGGGCCCCCTCCTTCGACCGCCGCGCCCCCGGCGGCGCCGGCGTCGGCGCCGTCCCCTACGTCTCGGGCGTCGACGTCGACCGCCACGGCCGCCTCCGCGGCTACCACGTCGATTCGACGCCCTACGTCTCGGACCCGTTCGGCGCCGTCGCCCCCTTTCTCGGGACCTCGGCGGCGCCGGAGCCCGTGACGGTCGTCGAGCGCCACGAGCGCCTCGCCCAGCCCTCCGACGCGGTCTGCCGCGAACGGGAGGACGCCGCGCTGCGCGAGCTTCTGGCGGACCCCGCCACGACGCGGTCCGCCGTCGCCTTCTCCGACGAGACGTTCCGGAAGCACGCCCTCCCGCTCGTCCGCTCCCAGTACCGCGTCGGGCCGTCCGGGCTCGTCCCCGTCTACGATCTGGAGATGCGGCCCGACGGCACCGTCGCCCGCACCCTCCGCGCCGAGGCCTCCGCCCTGCCCCAGCCCACGGCCGAGCAGGCCGAGTCCGCCTTCCGCGCGGGAGGCGCCTTCACGCTGTTCCGGACCCGGACCGTCACCGTCTCCTGCGGCCAGTGCGGCGGTAGCGGCGCCATCGTGCTCGAGCGCGTCACCACCGACGGCGTCGCCGGCGTCCGGCTCGTCTCCGACGCCTGCCCGCGCTGCCACGGGAACGGCCACGCCGAGCGCCGCATCGATACGATCTACACCGTCACCCGCTCCTCCCCCTAACCACCCCGGACTCCCCGCCATGCCCACCCGATCCGAAATCGCCTCCCGCATCGACCACACCGTCCTCAACCCCGCGAGCCCGCACGCGGCGTTCGTCGACGCCTGCCGCTACGCCGTCGCGAACCATTGCGCCAGCGTCTGCATCTGCCCGTTCTTCGTGCGCGAATGCGCCGACCTGCTGCGCGGGTCGGGCGTGGCGACCTGCACGGTGATCGGCTTCCCGCACGGCACGCACGCGACCGAGGCCAAGGTCGCCGAGGCGCGCCTCGCGATGGAGGACGGCGCGGAGGAGCTGGACATGGTCGTCAACGTCTCCAAGTGCAAGGACGGCGACTGGGACTACGTCGGTCGCGACATCGCCGCCGTCTGCCGCGCCGTCCACGCGGCGGGCCGCGTCCTGAAGGTGATCTTCGAGTGCTGCTACCTGACCGACGCGGAGAAGATCCGGCTCTGCGAGATCTGCACGGAGATCGGCGTCGACTTCGTGAAGACCTCGACCGGCTACGGATCGGGCGGGGCGACGGTCGCGGACGTCGCGCTCATGAAGGCGCACGTCGGGCCCAAGGTCCGCATCAAGGCCGCGGGCGGCATCCACACGTCGGAGGAGCTGCTCGCGCTCCTCGCCGCGGGGGCCGACCGCTTCGGCTGCTCCCGCACCGAGGCCATCCTCGCCGGCCTGCCCGCCTAGCCTCGCGCCGCGGAAAAGGAAGAGGGCCCCGGACGCGACGCGTCCGGGGCCCTTGCGTTGGTTGCGGGGTTCGCGGCGGGCTCCTCGGGGAGGAAGCGCCCGCGCGGGGCTAGAAGTTGTAGCCGAGCTGGACCACGAGCTGGCGGTCCGTCTTCTCCTTGCCCGCGGCGGGAAGGTGGTTGTAGTTCACGACGCCCTTGATCGTCGTCGAGACGCCCTTGAACATCGGGATGTCGACGCCGGCCTCGAGGTTCCAGAAGTAGCGGTCGGACTCGTCGAAGTCCTGCAGGAAGTCCGCGGCCTCGAAGAACGAGACGCCCTCCGCGAACGCGGGGATCCAGTCCGCGCGCTCGGCGAGGCGGTAGGCGAGGTAGTCGTCGGACTCCTGGCCGTCCAGCTCCTCCTGCACGTAGGCGAGGCCCGCCTCGACGGAGAGCTTGAGCGCCTCCTCGTCGACGAGGAACATGCCGACGCCGGCGCTCTCGATCGTGCGGTACTTGATGCCCGCGACGCCGTCGTGCTCCGCGGAGAGGTCGCCGAAGACGAACGCGCCCCAGTCGGCGAGCTTCTCCTTGAGGTTGACCTCGCCCTTGGCGTTGCCGGCCGTCCGCTCGTCGCGGGTGTTGGCGCCGTCGGAATCGGAGACCTCGGTCTCCTCCCAGGCGGCGTCGAGGGTGGCGACGACGATCGTCTCGCCCTGGAGCTTCTTGGCCTCGGCATGGCCGTTGTAGCCGGTCTTCTCGGTGTTGCCGGACTTGACGTCGGCGCCGAAGGCGAGCTTGCCCTGCCAGACGTCGGTGAGCTTGGCGTCGTCCTCGGAGATGCCGGCGGCGACGCCGGCGGCGGTGGCCGCGGCGCTCTCGAGCGCATCGGCGAAGGCGGGGGCCGCGGCGAACAGGGCCGCGAGGGCGAAGGTGGGAAGGGTGCGGTTCATGGAATGGATCTCGTTGGTGGGTTCGGGGTCGCCCGGCGCGGGGCGCGCCGGAACATGGGCGTGGATTCTAGCAACTTTCCCGGCGAAAGAAAAACGGAAAATCCGGGTTGCGGCGGCACGGGGTCTTGGGGTATACTTTTTTGCCGTCGCGCCGACACGCGCCGCATCGACCGACCGAGGGGACCATCGAGTCCGTCCCGACCATCCAGACCATCCAGACCATCCCGACCATCCCGACCATGATGACCCGCATCGAAAAGCTTTCCGTCGCCCGCCGCGCCGCCGCGCAGGGGCTCGTCCTCCTCAAGAACGACGGGGGCGCGCTGCCCCTCGCCCGCGACAAGGAGGTCGTCCTCATGGGCGTCACCGGCTACTTCTGCCACCGCATGGGCTTCGGCTCGGGCGACATGCTCGCGCAGCGCACGATCCAGTACGACGAGGGCCTCGCGAACGCCGGCGTGAAGCTCTTCCAGCCGGTCGCCGACTTCTACCGCCGCGGCCTCCTCGCCAAGAAGGAGTGCTTCCAGAACGTGAACCGCAACTGGTGGAAGTGGTCCTACCGCTTCCCCGAGCCCGCGACGAAGGACGACGAGTTCGCGAAGCTCGTCGCCGGGCATCGCGACCTGCCCTGCCTCGTCGTCATCGGCCGCAACTGCGGCGAGTCCGTCGACCTCTCCGCCGGCGGCGAGACCGGCTCCGGCGGCGACTGCGGCTACAACTCGATCCTGCTGCACTGGCAGGAGGACCAGCTCCTCCAGCTCGCGTGCGCGAACTTCGACAACGTCGTCGTCCTGCTCAACGTGTGCGGCGTCGTCGACACGTCGTGGCTCGACAGGTATCCGGTGAAGGCCGTGCTCGTGACGAGCCTCCTCGGCGAGACCTCGGGCGACGCGGTGGCGGACGTCCTCACGGGCCGCGTCTGCCCCGCCGGCAAGCTCACGACGACATGGGCGAGGCGCTACCGCGACTACCCCTCGACGGACTGCTGGGGCACGATGCAGATCCCCTACCGCGAGGGAATCTTCCTCGGCTACCGCTACTTCGACACCTTCGGCGTCGAGCCGCGCTTCCCGTTCGGCTTCGGCCTCTCCTACACGACGTTCGAGATCAAGTCGCAGGTTCTGGGTCTCAAGTCGCAAACAGGTCGCAAGTCGCAAGTCGCAAGTCGCAAGTCCGGCCCTGCGACCTGCGACCCGCGACCTGCGACCATCGCGGTCACCGCGACCGTGAAGAACACCGGCAAGACCGCCGGGGCCGAGATCGTGCAGTGCTACGTCTCCGCGCCCGACGGCAAGCTCGAGAAGCCCTTCCAGGACCTCGTCGCCTACGCCCGCACGCCCGAGCTCGCGCCCGGCGCCTCCTGCAAGGTCGACCTCTCGTTCGATCTGGCGCGGTTCGCGTCCTACGACGAAGCGGCCGCGGCGTTCGTCCTCGAGAAGGGCGACTACGCCGTGCGCGTCGGCGCGTCCTCGCGCGACACGCACGTCGCCGCCGTCCTGCGCCTCCCGAAGACCGTCGAGACCGAGAAGGTCCACAGGCGCTTCGCGAAGGCCGACCTCTCCGACCTGCGCCTCTTCTCCAAGAAGGGCGCGAAGCCCTGGACCTATCCGGAGGAGAAGGCCGAACTCGCCGCCGCGAAGGTCGTCGCGCTCGACCCCGCCTCGATCCGGTGCGCCCCCGCGAAGCCCGACCTCGCGAAGGCCGTCGCGAAGGAGCTGCCCGTGCCGAAGGCCGGCGCGCCCGTCGTCACGATGCGCGACGTCCTCGCCGGCCGCGCGACCGTCGCGCAGGTCGTCGCGCAGATGGACGACCGGGAGCTCGCGAGCTGCGTGAACATGCTCGTCTTCGACGACCGGCGGGGCGCCGTCGAGGGCGGCACCGGCGTCGGCGGCTTCGAGGGCACCGTCCGCGGCGAGGCGTCCGAGATCTGGAGCTCCGAGAAGTATGCGATCCCGCCGAGCCCCGTCGCCGACGGCCCGTCCGGCGTGCGCCTCGCGATCTTCAACGACGACCCCGCCAAGGACTCCGAGATGGCGCGCACCGTCGTCGCCTACCCGTGCGGCACCGCGCTCGCGCAGGGGTGGGACGACGCCGCCGCGACCGCCTTCGGCCGCAGCGTTTGCGCGGACATGGAGCTCGCGGGCATCGACGGCTGGCTCGCGCCCGGGCTCAACCTCCACCGCAACCCGCTCTGCGGACGTAACTTCGAGTACTTCTCCGAGGACCCGCTCCTCGCGGGCCGCATGGCCGCCGCCATCGCGCGCGGCGTGCAGGAGCGCGAGGACGGCTCGCCCTCCGGCCGCTACGTCACGATCAAGCACTTCTGCACCAACAACCAGGAGCACGAGCGCGGGCGCGAGGAGAACGTCGTCGCGGAGCGCACGCTGCGCGAACTCTACCTGCGCGCGTTCCGCATCGCGTGCGAGGACGGCGCGCCGCGCTCGATCATGACGAGCTACAACCAGCTCAACGGCGGCTACGTCGCGACGACGAAGGCGCTGCTCGACGGCGTCGTGCGC
This sequence comes from uncultured Verrucomicrobiota bacterium, assembly GCA_946612175.1. Lineage (GTDB taxonomy): Bacteria > Verrucomicrobiota > Kiritimatiellia > RFP12 > UBA3636 > UBA3636. The sequence goes on along the minus strand of CAMOEO010000151.1, from coordinate 2,444 downwards.
GGCGAGTGGGGCTGGGACGGCTTCGTGATGACCGACTGGTGGAACGGCGCGGACAAGCTCCGGCACCAGACCTCCGGCAACGACCTCGTTGCCCCCGGCGTCCGCGACTGGCGCGACGGCCTGGAGAAGGGCCTCGCCGAGGGCCGCGTCCCGCGCGGCGAGGTCCAGCTCGCGGCCTGCCGCATCCTCTCCGCCGTCGCCTGGTGCCTCGCCTCGCGGTAGCGCCGGCTCCGCCGCGCGCTCCGGAAGGCCTCCCGCCCGTCTAGTCCGGAACGGTGCGCTCCCGCGCCGGCAGGATCCCGAGCCCCGCCAGATCCGACTCCCCCCACGCGCCGTCCGCCGCCGCGTCGAGCACCCCGAGGTCCGCCTGCAGCCGCAGCTCGTCCTCGCGGTGGCTCGTGATCGCCGAATACAGCGCGTTCTGCGCCGAGACCAGCGCCGCCTGCGCGTCGAGCACGTCCGTCATGTCCGCCCGCCCCGCCTCCAGCAGCAGGTCCTGGTTGCGGACGCGCCGCTCCGCCAGCCCCACCGCGCGGTACTGGATCCGCAGCCGCTCCGCCGTGAGCGAAAGCGCCCGCATGTCCTGGCGGATCGTCCGCTTGAGGCCGTCCTCCAGCGCCTGGTAGTCGCGCACCGCCCGCTCCACCGCCACGAGCGCGTTGCGGTACGAGACGCTCTCCGCCGTGCGATCCAGCGGCAGGTCCACCTTCAGCGTCGCGCCGTACGTCGCGTCGCGCATCCGGAACTCCCCGTGGTCGCGCCCCTCCCGGCCCATCGACGCCGTCGCCGCCTCCCCGACCCGCGCCGACCCGCCCAGCGTCACCTCCGCCCGCAGCGCGTCCTCCGCGATCGCCAGGTGCCGCTGCGCGTCCTCGATGCGGTCGAGCCCCGTGCGGACGTCGAGCCGGCGCTCGAACGCGAGCGCGATCGCGCGATCCGTCCGCTCCTTCAGCTCCCCCTCGTCCACCGACTCCGGCGGCGGGATCGCCTCCTCCGCCCCCACGCTCCCCTCCTTCGCCGCGGGTTCCTCCGTTGCTTCCGTCGATTCCGTCCCCTCCGCGGCGAGCATTCCCTCCGCCTGGCGCTGCAGGGCCTCCAGATCCTCCTCGCGCGGCTCCACGCGGGCGTCCGGCGGCAGCCCGAGCCGCAGCTTGAACGACTCCAGCTCCGCCTCGTACCCCTGGCACGCGCCGATCCAGCTCGTGCGCGCCGCCAGCTCGCTCTGGTACGACTGGTCGAACGCCGCCTTCGACATCCGGCTCGCGTCCGCCATGCGGCGCGAGCGGCGGGTCGAATGCATGACGCGGCGGTAGTTGTCGTCCTCGTTGGCGCGCATGCGCCGCGCCAGCACGAGCGAGAGGTACGCCCCCTCGACCTCCACGACGAAGTCGCGCTTGTACTGCTCGAACTCGCGCACCGCGTAGACCAGGTCGCGCTCCGCCTGGGTGAGCGACTCGCGGTTCACGAGCGTGCCCGCGCCGCGCAGCAGCGGGATCGAGACGCCGAGGTCCGCCACCGAGCCCCACGCCGTCGCGCGGTCGCCCGTGAGCATCCCCGCGAGGTTGAAGGCGATGGCGCCGGTGAGCTGCGCGCCGTTCTCGAACTGGCGCGAGAATCCGGGCTTCGCCTCCTCCCCGTGGGAGGACTCGCGATCTCCGTCCTCCCCGCCGGGGGACGACGTCGCCGCCGCCGAGAGCAGTCCCGAGAAGACCGTGCGGAACGCCTTTCCCTCGAGGTCGAGCGCGAGGGCGGCGGAATAGAGCGACTCCTTGTGCGACTGGAACTCGCGGCTGTTGTGCGCGGCGATGCGGACGGCGTCCGCGAGCCCGATCCGGAGCGGCCCATCGCCGGGGGCGAACGCGGCGTCGGCGGGCTCGGCGCCGGGCTCGAGCCTCGTGGCGGGGTCCCAGTAGCGGTTTGCGGGCAGGTCGCGGATGCCGAACGAGGCGGGGTCGTGCGTCGGGAGGCCCTGATCGAGCAGCAGCCGGCGGCGGAGCGTGTCGGCGGGCGTCTCGATCGCGATCGGCTCCGTCTCGCCCGTCGCCCCGCGCTGCGCCGCCGAGAGGTAGGCCTCCGCGCGCCGGTCCGCCCGCTTCCGCCAGTCGCGGGCGCTACGGCATCCCCCCGCCACGACGGCGAGCAGAACGGGAATCAGGACGAGGACGGCGCGGGACTTCATGGCGGATAGGTCGGAGCGAGCGGCGGAGGTGCGGTTTCGTGCGGAACCCGGCGTGGAACCGCGCAACGCCCTCCATCATACTACAAAATCCAGTCCGTTCCAACCCCGTTCTCAAAACGGATCGCCCTTCGTTTTCACCGTGCGTGATTTTGCTTGCCTTTTCCGCTCCCATCGCATAGAATTCCGATCTGCTCCGCCCGATTTTCTCCCCGACCGTTCCCACTCTTCCCGTCCACCATGCCCTCCCGTTCCCGTCGCTCCTCCC
>CAMOEO010000150.1 GCA_946612175.1 uncultured Verrucomicrobiota bacterium | reverse complement strand
CAGCGAGGTCCAGGCCACCGGCCGGTGCATTCTGCTGACCGATCCGGGGCGGCGGGACTACGATTCCGCGAAGGTCCACGGGATCGCGATCGTCCTTCGGTCGCCCGCCGACCTCGCCGTGCTGCGGCACGCGCCGTGGTGGACCTCGGGCCGGCTGATGGCGGTGATCGCCGTGATGCTGGCCGCGCTGGCCGGCGGCCTCGTCTGGAACCGCGCTCTGCGGAACCTCGCGGACCGCCGCGGACGCGAGCTCTACCGCGAGCAGGTCGCGCACGCCGTCGCGGAGTTCAAGACCGACGAGCGCACGCGCCTCGCCGTCGAGCTCCACGATTCGCTCTCGCAGGCGCTCTCCGGCGTCGGCTGCCACCTGGCGGTCGGCGCGAAGGTCTTCGAGTCCGACCCCGCGGCCGCCGCGCGCTGCCTCGAGACCGCGCGCAAGATGCTCGACTCCTGCCGCACGGAGCTGCGCCAGTGCCTCTTCGACCTGCGCAGCGACACCCTGGGGGAGCGCGACTTCGCCGTCGCGATCCGCAAGACGCTCGACCAGATCGACGGCGGCGACGACCTGGACATCCGCTGCGACGTCCCCCGCCAGCTCCTTCTGGACACCACCGCGCACGCCCTCCTCTCCATCCTCCGCGAGCTGACCGGCAACGCCATCCGCCACGGCGGCGCCACCCGGGTCGAGGTCGCCGGCTCCGTCGAGCCGGACCGCATCGTCTTCGCGGTCCGCGACAACGGGAGCGGCTTCGACCCGGCCTCCTGCGCCGGCCCCGCGCAGGGGCACTTCGGCCTCGAGGGCGTCCGCAACCGCCTCGCGAAGCTGGGCGGCGCCTTCACGATCGAATCGGCGCCCGGCGGCGGCACCACGGCCGTCGTGTCCATCCCCCTTCCCGCCGCCCGGGCCCAGGAGTCCTCCCGAACATGAGCAAGATCCGCATCCTTCTCGCCGACGACCACATGCTGATGCGCATGGGCGTCTCGGCGCTCGTCTCGACCGCCAAGGACATGACGGTCGTCGGCGAGGCGCGCAACGGCCGCGAGGCCGTCGAGCTCGCCGGCACGCTCCGGCCCGACGTCGTCATCATGGACCTGATGATGCCCGAGATGTCCGGCGGCGAGGCGACGAAGGCCATCCACGAGGCCCATCCCGGAATCAAGATCGTGATCCTCACCACCTACGGCACGTCGGCGGAGCTCGCGACGGCCGTCACGAACGGCGCCGTCGGCATCCTCCTGAAGGACAAGGTGGAGATGGACCTGCTGAACACCATCCGCTTCGTCGTCGAGGGAAACCAGGCGATCCCCGCCCGGCTGCTGGCACAGATCGAGGAGGACCGGGAGATGGGGAGGCTCACGGACCGCCAGATGGAGATCCTGGCCTCCGTCGCGGAAGGACATTCCAACGCCGACATCGCCAGGCGGTTCGGCCTCTCGGAAATCACCGTGAAGAAGCACCTCTCCGCGATCTTCGAGCGGCTCCACGTCGCCAACCGCTCCGAGGCGGTCGCCCTCGCCCTCCGCAAGCAGATGCTCAAGGTCTGACGGCGTCGACGAAGAGGAGCTGGTTGATGACGGCGCGCTCGGTGCCGTCGGAGAGGTAGTTCATCGTCCAGTAGTCGGCGGAGCTCGCCGACGTCCGCTGCGTGTCGCAGACGTCCGAGGCCGTCATCAGGTCCTTGCGGATCGCCATCGTCGTCGAGCCGCCGCCGTCGCAGCAGACGCCCTCGACGCAGCCGAGCCGCCGCTGGAGTTCGGCGACCTCGTGGTAGCCGAGGCCGTCGGAAACGCCCTTGCGCCGCCCGTCCACCGTGCCGGCCCACAGGACGCCGTCCGCCGTGACGCCGAAGAACGTGTAGTTGGCCCGGCTGAAGTAGGTCGCGTCGAGTCCCCATGTCGGTACGCCGCCGTGGATCGTATAGGCCTCGTGCGAAATGACGTTGGCCCACGCGTCGGCTTTCGGCCGGCCGGTTTCCGGATCGGCATCCAGCCACTTCCGGTCGAACCGGTAGGTCTTGTCGTCGTTGAACGCAAAGCCGTCCGGAGCCGTCGACCGGAGGCTCGGCACGTCCGCGCCGTCGGCCTTCACGTATCCCTGCGGACCGCCGTTCTTGTCCTCCATCGTCATATTGATCGCGAAGAGAGCCTCGTGCCGTGCCGCGGTCCAGGACGTCGTCCGGCGCTTCGTCGGCTCCTGCGTGTGGTCGACGAACTTCATGCGCACCGGGGCGTTCGCGTAGTCGATGCGCAGCAGGTGGAGGTCGTTCTTCGTTCCCAGCAGGTCCGTGAAGCGCCCGTAGTAGTACTCCACGCCGTTCGTGAGCTGCATCCACTTGGCATCGTGGAGGCCCATGGTCTGGAGGCTTGCGGGAAACTTCGCGCCGGCCGCATCCCCCGTCACGAGCTCGCCGGCGAACGCGCGGGCGAGCGAGAACGTGCAGAGGAGGGCAAGAGAGCGGATCGCGGCGTTCATCGTCCAGGCGGTCTCACCTGAGACTCATTCGGCGTTCAGCTTCTCGTCCGGGTCGAGCCGGACCGAATCGACGATCCGGAACTCGCCGGGGGCGAGCGTGAGGAAGTCCTTGTCGCCGAATTGCTGGAGGACGCACTTGCGCTCGCGCTCGTAGTCGAGATTCAGGAGGTAGATCTTGCCCTCGTCCGGGAAGTAGGAGTGGAGGATCCAGCGGCAGTCCTCGTCCGGGTTCTCGAAGTCGGGGCCCGTGACGTAGACGTTGCCGCGGCCGAGCTTGGCGGCGTAGCGGTAGAGGGTGCCGGCGAGGCCGACGCCGTCCACCTCCGCGCCGCAGCCGACGTCCAGGTTCGCCGCGGCGGGGTAGCCCCACCAGTTCATGAGGAAGACCTCTCCCCTGCCCTTCCGGCACCGGAGGATGAACGGCTCGCCCTCCTCGTCGTCCACCGCGAGCTCCTCGAAGTTTTCCGCGGGCGCCGCGAACTCGAGTTTCCCGAGCGGCAGGCACATGTAGCCGAAGCGGCGGCGCGCGGCGAGCCCGAGGCAGTTGCGCTCCGTCGAGGGGCCGGTCGCCCAGTACTTGCGCGGCGTCTCGCCCGTCACGCGGAGGCCGCAGAGCTCGGTGAGGTCGCCGCCGTTGACGAGCTTGTCGACGGAAAGGTTGGTGAAGTCGCGCCTGTCGTCGGTCGAGAGGTGGGCGAGGCCGATCACGAGCTTCCCGCCGCCCTTCACGTAGTCGCAGAGGACCTTGTACTGCTTCTCCGAGCAGGTGTTCCAGCCGGCGAACATCAGGACCTTGTAGTTGGCGAGGAGGTGCTCCGCCGTCACGTTGTCGCAGGCGAACGACACGAGGTCGCAGAGCCCGTAGGGCGAGGACGAGAAGTGGATGTTCTTGTTCGGCGCGAGCATCGGCGGCATCGGCATCACGGCCTTGCGGACGACCTCCCAGCTCATCTCCGGGAGGCCGCACATCCAGTTGGGGTTCGTGCGCGCGAGGTCGTAGGCGCCGCAGACGGCCTCCGCCGGGACGTAGTCGGGCCGGCCGAGGTCGAGGTTGCCCTTCGCGATCGCCCAGGTCGCCTCCGGCTGGCCCTTCGGCGCGGGATGCTCGCGGCAGAACGCGGTGAAGTCCGCGATGGCCTTGCGGTACTTGACCGCGACGGGCGAGCGGTAATCGATGTAGGCGAACTGCTTCCTCGCCTCGGGCATCGCCGCCTCGACGGCCGCCGCGTTCGCGGGCTCGTCGAGCTTCGCGCTGAGCCTGCGAAGCGGCATCGGCATGCGGGACATCGGAGAGTCCTCGCAGAGCGAGCTCTGCAGCTGCCAGTTGCCGCTCTCGTTCACGACGAGCTTCGCGCCGGTCATGTACTTGACGAGGAACGCCGTCTCGAGCGTCCGCATCTTGTACGGGTTGCGGTGCGGGATCCAGCTGTACCACTCGTGGGCGAGATGCGAGCCCCAGAGCGGCAGGTTGTACTGGCGGTAGAGCCCGCGCGAGAGCGCGGAGGCGAGGACGAGGTCGCCGAACGGGAAGTCCTCCGTGCAGGGGACCTCGGTGCCGGCCGCGACCTCGTAGTCGAGCGAGAAGTTCGCCGACGTCGCCATCACGAGGCCCCAGCCCGCCGCATGGAGGTCGCCGACGTGCTTGTGGACGCGGTTCATGTACTCGTCCGCGAGCGCGCGCAGCGTCGTGCCGCGGCCGTCCCAGTTCGTGTAGAGCGAGAAGTTGTAGCGCTCGCCGAAGTCGTAGCCGAGCCAGGCGCCCCCGAGGGCCTTCCGGAGCCGGGCGACGACGCCCTTGTCGGCGCCCGAGTAGATGCAGGTGGCGTAGAGCCCGCGCGCCTTCGCCTTCTTCGCGAGGTCGAGGAGCGTCTCGCCGCCCTGCCAGAACTGGAGCGTGTTGCCGACGCCCTCCTTCGCGCAGAGGTCGATGATTCCGTTGTAGTCGAGCTTGTCCGGTTCCCAGTAGGTGAAGCAGAAGCCGCCCATCTTCATCCGGCCGCGGTTCGCGTAGACGCCGGAACCGATGTAGATCCCGGTATCCGCCGGAACGGACGTCCGGAAGGTCCGCGGCCGCTTCTTCGCGACGATCTCCGCACCGGTCAGCGCGCGCTCGGGCGCGTCTTCGCGACGGAATTTGTCCTTGTCTCCGGCGGAGGCGGTCTTCTTCGCTTTCATTTCGGTCCTCTGGTCTGGGGCGAATGCGGGGGCGTGGAAACGGCAACGGCGGGAATACTATCATGCAACGGGCCGCCCCGGCAACTGAAAGGAATCGCCTTCGCCCGGCTTGCAAATTGACACGGCCGCCGCTAGACTACCCGGGCATGGAGACGAACGGAGGACGACAAGCGACGATCGTCCGTCCGGCGCTCCGGATCCCGACAACGGAAAGCCATCATGAAAACGGAGACGAAGACGAAGCCCGCAAGACCGGTCCGCCGCAGGGCCCCGAGGACGGTCCGCCTCGGCATGATCGGCCTGGGGCCGCGCGGCGAGAGCCTCGTGGCCGCGATGAAGGACTTGGCCGGCGTGGAGCTCGCCGCCGTCTGCGACGTCCGGCGCGACCGCGTCGAGAAGATGCTCGGCATCCTCCGCAAGAGCGGCAAGCCGGCGCCGAAGGCGTATGCCGACGCCGCGGCGCTGATCGCCGACCCGGGCGTGGAGGGCGTCCTGATCCCGACGTCCTGGAACTCCCACCTCGCCCTCGCCGCCGAGGCGATGGCCGCCGGGAAGTACGCCGCCATCGAGGTCGGCGGGGCGTCGTCGATCGAGGAGCTATGGCGGCTCGTCCACGCCGCCGAGAAGACGGGCGTCTCGTGCATGATGCTCGAGAACTGCTGCTACGGCCGCGACGAGCTGATGGTCCTGAACATGGTCCGGCAGGGGCTCTTCGGCGAGACGGTCTACGCGGAGGGCGGCTACCAGCACTGCCTCGCCCATCTGGGCCATGACCTCGAGGCGCGCAACGAGCGGGCCGTCCACAACTACTTCCGCAACGCGGACCTCTACCCGACGCACCAGCTCGGCCCCATCGCGAAGACGCTCGACATCAACCGCGGCAACCGGTTCCTCTCGCTCACGTCGACCGCGTCGCGTTCCGGCGGCTTCGCGGCGGACGCCGTGGCCCACTACGGGCACGACGGCAGGTGGGGCGACGCCCGCTTCGCGATGGGCGACGTCGTGACGACCGTCATCAAGTGCGCCCGCGGCCAGCTGATCTCGCTCACGCACTGCGTCTCTCTCCCGCGCCCGTATTCGCGCCACGCCGTCATTCAGGGCACGCGCGGCTGCTGGGACGCGGACGCCGGCGGCATCTACGTCGAGGGCGTGAGCAAGGTGACGCATCCGATCGACGCGGCCGGGAATCCCTACGAGGAGCACCACTGGGACCCGGTGGAGAAGTACCGCCGCAAGTACGAGCACCCGATCTGGCACGACTACCTCCGCAATGGCCTCGTCGGCGGCCACGGCGGCATGGACGGCCTGGTGCTGGCGGCCTTCGCGGACGCGATCCGCGAAGGCCGGCCGACGCCGATCGACGTCTACGACGTGGCGGCCTGGATGGCGACGACGGCGCTCTCCGAGCAGTCGATCGCGCTCGGCTCGGTGCCGGTGTACTACCCGGACTTCACCAACGGCCGGTGGATGACCCGCGGCCGCGACACGGCCTCCGGGAAATACGCCCTGTAGACTCCCCCGTGAAGAGTCCGTCGCACGGCCCGCGTCAAACGGACGGGGCCCGGCCGGAAGGATTTCGGGAAGAGGATGCGACGGTCTCCAGCGAGTGGGAGAGAACGGCGAGGGACTGCGCCAGGTCCATGTTCTGCACGACGACGCCCGGCGGGACGTCGAGCTGCACCGGAGAGAAGTTCCAGAGGCCGCGCACGCCCGCCTCGACGAGCAGGTCCGCGCACGACTGCGCGGCCTCCTCCGGCACCGTGAGGATGCCGAGCTGGAGCGAGAGCCGGCGCACGAGCCGCACGAGGTTCTTCATCGGCCGCACGCGGACGCCGTGGATCTCGAGACCGTCGAGCGCCGGGTCGCTGTCGAACGCCACCGTGATCGCGAGCCCCTGCTCGCGGAAGCCGCGGTAGCCGAGCAGCGCCCGCCCGAGCGAGCCCGCGCCGACGAGCGCCGCCTCCGAGACGTTGTCCCAGCCGAGCGAGGCGACGAGCGCCGCCTCGAGCGCGGCGGTCGAGTGCCCCACGCGCGGGCGCCCCGCGACGCCCGACATCGCCAGATCCTTGCGCACGAGCACCGGGTCGAGCCCGAGCTCCGCGGCGAGCGCCGCGCTGGAGACGCTCGCCTCGCCGCGCGCCAGCCGCGCCCGGACGGCGCGCAAATACACGGGGTACCGGCGGATCGTCGGCAGCGGCAGGGCGTCGGGGCGGTTCGGGGTCTCCATGCCCGCGAAGTCTACCACACCCCGCCTCGGCCGGGCAAGCGCGCTTGCATTCCGTCTTCAAAACGGATAGGATATGACCCATTCGGGTGCATCACGCCCCGTCTTTCACACCCAAGGAGTCCTCCCATGAGCCCCCGCCTCCTCCGTCCCTTCCTCGCCTCGGCCCTTCTCGGCATGCTCGCCGTCCCGCTCCACCGCGCGGACGCCGTCCCCGCCGACTATGCCAAGAAGCTCACGCTCACCGTGAACCCCGCCCGCGCGGGGTTCGACGCCGCCGACGTCGCCGACGTCCCCGTCGCGGTGCGGCTCTCCGAGTCGATCGCCGACTTCGACTACAACGATTTCCTCGTCGCCGGCGGCGGCGACCTGCTCTTCACGGACGAGGCCGGCAACGCCCTCCCCCACGTGGTCCGGTAGGCAGTCCTCGGGCGTCCCCGCCGGCGGCAATTCCGCAGCGGGCCCCCGGAAGCAGACGACCATGAACGATTCCCGCTCCCTTCTCACGGCCG
>CAMOEO010000149.1 GCA_946612175.1 uncultured Verrucomicrobiota bacterium | reverse complement strand
CGCCCGAGGAGTCCTGGAAGACGAGCTGGACCTCGCGGCGGCAGGCGCGGCGCGCGGCGGCGTCGAGCGAGGCGACGTCGCGCCCGCGCCACAGGACGCGGCCGGCCGCGGGAGGGAGGAGCCCGACGAGGGCGCGCGCGACGGTGCTCTTGCCGCAGCCGCTGCCGCCGACGAGCCCGACGCACTCCCCCTCGCGGAGGACGAGCGAGACGCCCTCGACGGCGAGCGGCGCGCGCGGCGCGTAGCGGACGCCCAGCCCCTCCGCGGCGAGGAGGGGCGGCGGCGGTGCGGGGCGGGGCGGCTCGGCGGGCATCGGGCGGCGCCTCCTCCGGCGCGGCTAGTCGCGCTCGGGCGTCCCGATCGCCGAGACGAAGAGCGCCTTGATCGTGTGCATGCGGTTCTCCGCCTCGTCGAAGACGCGGGAGAACGGCGCCTCGAATACCTCGTCCGTCACCTCCTGCGCGCCGGTGTCCTTCGAGACCTCGGTCTCCGCGTCGTGGAACGCGGGCAGGCAGTGCAGGAAGACGAGCTCGCCGCCGAGGTTCCCGGTGGCGCGGCACAGGTCCATGTTCACCTGGTAGGGGCGGAGCAGGCGCAGGCGCTCGGCGGTCTTCGCCTCCTCGCCCATCGAGACCCAGACGTCGGTGTAGAGCGCGTTGGCGCCGCGGACGGCCGTGGCGGGGTCGCTCTCGACGGCGACGGTCGAGCCGTTGCGCGCGGCGATCTCCGCGGCCCGCGCGACGAGCGCCGGGTCGGGGAGGAGCTCCTTCGGGGTGCAGTTGACGTAGTGCACGCCCGCCTTGGCGCAGCCCATCATGAGGGAGTTGGCGACATTGTTGCGGCCGTCGCCCATGTACACGAGCTTGCGCCCGCGGATGTCGCCGAACGCCTGGCGGAGCGTCATGAGGTCGGCGAGGATCTGGGTGGGGTGCGACTCGTCGGTGAGGCCGTTCCAGACCGGGACGCCGCTCCATTTCGCGAGCTGCTCCACGGTGTCCTGCCGGTAGCCGCGGAAGAGGATGCCGTCGTAGAGGCGGCCGAGGACGCGGGCGGAGTCCTTGACGCTCTCCTTGTGGCCGAAGTGGGTGTCGTGGCCGCCGAGGTACTGCGCGTTGCCGCCCTCGTCCTGCGCGGCGACGACGCAGGAGTTGCGCGTGCGCGTGGAGCTTTTCTCGAAGATCAGCGCGATGTTGCGGCGGCGGAGCAGGTCGCCGCGGACGCCGGCGTCCTTCCGGGCCTTGAGGGCGATGGCGAGGTCGACGAGCTCCATCATCTCCGCGTCGGAGAAGTCGGACATCGTGCGGAGGTGGCGGTGGGCGAGGGCGGGGTTCCAGGTGAGCATGGCGGGCGTTCGGGTCCGGGGGTGGAAAGGGCCGCCAAGTCTAGCACAGCCCCGCCCCGATTGCAAAACCGGAAGCCCAGGTCGGAACGGGGGTTGACCCGGGGCCGGAGTCATGCTAGACTTGGACGCCGACGAAAGCCGTGAGACACCGGCCCTCCCGTCGCCACAATCCAACCACCATCAACGAGAACTGAGAAAGGTTTCCACGATGCACCACCCGACGCATGCGGCCTTCGTCGCCGCAACGGCGCTTGTCGCCTGTTTCGCCGTCACGTCCTTCGCGACGGACTACTATGTCGCCCTGAGCGGCAACGACGCCAACGACGGCCTCTCCGCCGAAACCGCCTTCGCGACGATCGACAAGGCGGTGATCACCGCGACGGCGTCGGGCGACGTCGTCCGCGTGGCTCCCGGCACGTACGCGACCGGCTCCTACGCGGGCCAGACGGACAACGCCAAATGGGGGCCCAACCTCCGGGCGAAGCTCGTCGGCACCGGCACCAGCCGCGACGAGGTCGTCATCCAGCCCGAAGGCGCCTACCGCACGCTGCGCATGGCGGCCGGCTCCTGGCTCGAGAACGTCACCGTCGTCGGAAACGGCGACATCTCGAAGGCCGACAAGGGAGGCGCGATCGAGATGTCCGGCGGAACGGTCACGAACTGCGTCCTCCGCGACGGCAAGACGTACGGCAACAACAACAAGTACTCCGGCGGCAACCTCTTCGTCAACAGCGACGGCGCGCTCGTCGTGGACTGCCTGATCTCCGGCGGCGAAGGCAAGAACCACGGCGGCAACGTCTGCCTTCTCGCGGGCACGATCCGCGCCTGCACCGTCACCGGCGGCGTCTCCTACAACGAGGGCGAAAAGTACGGCGCCAACATCTGGATGTCCGGCGGCCTCGTCGACTCGTGCACCGTTTCCGGCGGCGACGGCTACGAGGGCGGCGAAATCTACATGACCGGCGGCACGGTCACGAACTGCACCATCCTCGCCAACGGCGTCACGCGCGGCAGCGGCGGCGGCGTCTACATGACGGGCGGCACCGTCGTGGACTGCGACATCGACGGCACGGGCGGCACGATGTCCTGGCACGGCGGCTGCATCTACGTGAAGAACGGAACCGTGCGCAAAACCCGCTGCACGAACGGCACTGTCCCGAGCGGCCGCTATGGCGGGAACATCTACATGGAGAACGGGACCGTGGACGACTGCACGGTCTCGGACGGCACCTCCAACGGCGAGGGCGGCGAAATCTACATGACCGGCGGCACGGTCACGAACTCGACCATTCTCGCCAACGGCGTCACGACCGGCAGCGGCGGCGGCGTCTACATGACGGGCGGCACCGTCACGGACTGCGACATCGACGGCACGGGCGGCACGATGTCCTGGCACGGCGGCTGCATCTACATGAAGAACGGCACCGTCCGCAACACGACCTGCCAAAACGGCACCTGCACCTTCGCGGCCAACCGTTCTGGCGGAAACGTCTACATGGAGAACGGGACGCTGGAGAACGTCACGCTCCGCAACGGGACGTCCGGCGGCGACGGCGGCAACCTCTACATGGCCAGGGGCACGGCTTCCGGCCTCGTCTGCGAGAACGGGCGAGCCGGCGGCGACGGCGGCAACGCCCGCGTCGCCAATGCGACGATCTCCGATTCCCTCTTCTCCGACGGCACCATCGTCACGGACGCGGAGAAGAAGGGCGCCAACGTCTACATGGACGGCACGACCAAGCTGATCCGCTGCCATCTGTCCGGCGGCGCACGCTTCAAGGCGGACGGAGAGACGGCCGGATACGACGGCGGCAGCCTCTGCGCCTGGAACGCCAATTCCCTCATCGAGAACTGCCTCGTCGAGGGGTCCGCCTGCGGCGGCGTCCTGCTCGGCACGACCGGCAACCTCTACGGCACGACGGTCGTCAACAACGACAAGTACGGCATCTGGAGCTGGAAGGCGCTCCAGGTGTTCCAGAACTGCGTGATTTTCGGCAACTACAACGGCGATCCGGCGACGGTGCGGGAGTGGGCGGGCAACCAGCCCTCCGGCGACGGCTCCGCGTTCCTGAACTGCGCGATGGCGTCCGGCACGCTTTCCACGTCGACGTATCCGACGCTCGTGACGATTTCCTCCGCCGATTTCGCCGACTACGCGAACGGCGACTACCGCCCCGCCGCAAACGGCGAGCTGGTGGACGCCGGCGCCGCCGACGAGCGCGCCGACGCGTCGATGACGGACCTCGACGGCAATCCCCGCCTGAGTGACCTCGTCGACATCGGCTGCTACGAGTACCAGCACACCGACATGACGGTGGCGTTCACCGCGCCGGCGCTCGACGCCGGCTACGTCCCCGCGACGGCGACCTTCACGGCCACCGCCGAGAACGCGCCGGGCGCCGTCGTCTACCTCGTGGACTTCGGCGACGGCACGACCGAGGAGTGGCAGACGGCGGAAATCACGCACGTCTACACGACCAGCGGCACGTTCACCATCGAGGTGGTCGCGAAGTCCGGCGCCGAGCGGTCGAACCCGATGACCCGCACGCTGAAGCTCGTGGACCGGGTCCAGCGGGTCGGGACCGGCGCGCACGCGACGATCCAGGACGCCGTCGACGAGGCGGTGGACGGATGCGAAGTGGTCCTGGACGCAGGAACCTACGAGGTGACATCGCCCGTCGTGGTCAACAAGGCCGTGACCGTCCGGGCCGACGGGGCGGCCGTCGTCCGCAACACCGTCGAGGCGACGTCCGGCTCGACGAACCACCGCGTCATGGAGATTTCCGGCGGCGCGCTGGTGACGGGGCTGGTCATCGAGAACGGTTCCGTCTTCAACGGCTACGGCGGCTGCATCGACGTCTCGGCCGCGACGGTGTCCAACTGCGTCATCCGCGGCGGCACCGTCACGCGCGGCGACACGGGCAACGTGGGCGGCGGCGGCGTGTCGCTCCGCTCCAACGCCGTTCTCATGAACTGCCAGGTGACGGGCAACACCGTCGTCGGGACGTCCACGGGGAACGGCGACAACGCCGGCGGCGCCATCTTCGTCCACAACAACAACAAGCCCGTCCGCATCCTCAACACCCTCGTCGCCGGCAACCGCTACGTCTGCACGGAAGGGGCGGCCGCCAAGTCCGGATCGGCCGGCATCCTCTTCGGCGGCGCCAACGAGAACTCCCTCGTCGAGAACTGCACCATCGCCGGCAACACGGTCGAAGGCGCGCTTTTGAACGATTCGGCCGGCCTCCACTGCACGAGCTGGAGCGCCGTTTTCCGCAACAACGTCATCGCGGGCAACTTCGAGACCGCGAAGGGCGAGAACGGAACGTACACCTCGGCCAAGATCGACACCGCGCACTGCACCGTCGTCTACTGCGCGACCGACGACGCCGAGCCTCTCAAGGAGAACTCGAACTGCCTCGTCGCGCCAATCGACAAGATGTTCGTGAATGTTGCCCGCGGCAACTACCGTCCCGCCAATCCGGGCGCCCTGATCGACGCCGGTACCACGCCTTCCGTGGCGTCGTACGTCGACGTCCTCGGCAATCCGCGTGTGATGTTCCGCGGCATCGATATCGGCTGCTACGAGTGCCAGACGCGGCCGGCGACGATCCTCGTCGTTCGGTAGGCGGGCGCTCCGTCCATGCGAAAGCCGCCCGCCGATCCGCCGTTCGGTCCGGTTCCCTTCGCGGGACTCCGCCTCCCGTTCGTCGACCGCTTCGGCCAGTTCGCCCACGCGGACTGGCCGGAGAAGGTCCGCGACCCGTCCGAGCTGGCCGCCGACCTGCGCGCCGAGCGCGCGGCCCTGCGCCCGCCGCCCGCGTCCTGGGACCGTTTCGGCGGCTGGCGCGACGGCCCGGCGCTGGAGGCGACCGGCGCCTTCTGCGTCGAGCGCCTCGACGGACGGTGGCGGCTCGTCGACCCGGACGGGCGGCTCTTCTTCTCGTACGGCCTGGACACGCTCCGGCACTACACCGACGCGCCCAACGGACACCGCCACCCCGCGTGGTACGAGACGGAGCCGCCCCCGAACGGCCGGATGGCCTTCACGCACTGGAACCTCCAGCGCAAGTTCGGGAAGATCGACTACCTCGCGGACTACTACGACTTCATCCTCCGCCGCCTAGACGACTGGGGCTTCAACACGATCGGCCGCTGGAGCGCCCGCCGCCTCCCCCTGCTGGAGCGCCGCCGCCCCTATCTGCTCCTGCTCGACTCGCCCGCCCGGGCGCCGCGTATCCCGGGCACCCGCCACTACGATCCGTACCACCCCGACTTCGCCCGCCGCTACGCCGAGGGCGTCGCGTCGCAGACGCGAGACCCCGGCGTCGCCCGCGCGGCGGACGACCCGTTCTGCATCGGGCTCTCGATCGACAACGAGCCGCCCTTCGGCGGCATGATCGGCGCGATGCTCGTCCAGGACGCCTCCGGGTGTCCGGCGAAGAACGCGTTCCTCGCGGCGGTGCGCGCCCGCCACCCCGACCTCGGCGCGCTCAACGCCGCGTGGGGCACCGCCTTTCCGACCTGGCCCGCGCTCGCCGCGCTTTCCGCGCCCGTCCCCGGCCCGGGGTTCGCGGCCGACGCCTCCGCCTTCCTCCTCGACTGGCTGCGCCGCTATTTTTCCGCCGCCCGCGCCGCGGTGAAGGCGCTCGCCCCGCGGCGCCTTTACTTCGCCTGCGCCTTCGGCGGCGCCGACGCGCCACCCGTGGCGTGGGACGCCGCCGCCGAGCACGCCGACGCGCTGCTGGCCGACGTCCACCTGCGCGGCGTGGAGTCCTGGCGTCCGCTCGGCACCGGCGCCGCCCCCGAGCGTCCCGTCCTGATCGGGGCGTTCACCTTCGGCTGCCTCGACCGCGGGATGCTCTCCGCCGGGCCCGTCCCGACGCCGTCCCAGGCCGCGCGCGCCGAGGCGCTCCGCACGTTCGTCCGGGGCGCCCTCTCCAATCCGCTGCTCGTCGGCTGCCACTACTTCCAGTACCGCGACCAGCCGCTCGTCGGCCGCGACGACGGCGAGGCCTACCAGATCGGCTTCGTCGACGTCTGCGACCGCCCCTACCGCGAGGTCGCGGAGGCCTCCCGGGAGATCGGCGAGCGCCTCTACTCCCGCTGATGGCACGACCGTCCTTCCGCCCGAAGCCATGAAGATCCTTTTCGTCCTCCTCGTCCTCGTCGGACTGTCCCTCTTCCTGTACCGCCAGCACGGGCCAAGGCCCGGCGAGGGCGCGCCGCCGCCCGCTTCCCGGACCGCGGACGAGCCTCCCCTTACGCCTTCTTCCGACCATCCGGAGCATCCCGACCATCCCGACCATCCCGACCATCCGGACCATCCGGCCCTTTCCTTCTCCGCGTGCCGCCTCGTCCCCGTCCATGGCGCGGAGGTTGTGCGCGAGGGCGCGGACGCCGTCCGGTTGCGCATGCGCAGCGCCGAGTGGAGCTGCGGCCTGCGCCTCGACCCGCCCGACGGCCGCCGCTCGCTCGACCTTTCCGGCGCCAGGTGGCTCGCGCTCGACGTGGAGAACCTCTCGCCCGACCGCCAGATGCGCCTCACGATGCACGTCTCGTCTGGCGGCGCGAACTCCGAGGCCGCCGACCACGCCGTCGCGAACTTCACGAAGAACCGCTCGATCAACACCGGCATCGGCCTCGCCCCCGGCGAGAAGGGCACGATGCGCCTCCTGCTGCCGCATCCGGAGGTCTACGCCACGCCGGACGGTGCGCCCGGCCCGTTCCTCGTCGACACGCACCGCGTGAACGCGATCGAGCTGCAGTGCCAGTGGCCGTTCGAGGACGAGTTCCGCTGGGTCGTCGACTGCCGCCTCTCGAACCTCCGCCTCGAAGGCGTCCCCGACCCGCCGCCGCCGGCCGGCGCCGCGTTCTTCCCCTTCATCGACCGCTACGGCCAGTACCGCCACGCCGAGTGGCCGGAGAAGGTGCATTCCGACGCGGACCTGCGCATGGACCTCGCCCGCGAGAACGCCGCGATCGCCGCGTCGCCCCGCCCCGCGTCGTGGGACGAATACGGCGGCTGGAAGGACGGGCCGGCCCTTCGCGCCA
>CAMOEO010000148.1 GCA_946612175.1 uncultured Verrucomicrobiota bacterium | reverse complement strand
GAAGTTCGACGAGTCGGTCGAGCTCGGCATGCGCATGGGCTGCGACCCGCGCAAGTCCGACCAGATGATCCGCGGCACGGTCTCCCTCCCGCACGGCACGGGCAAGGACGTCCGCGTCGTGGTGTTCGCCGGCGGCGCCGCCGCCGAGGCCGCGAAGGCGGCCGGCGCGATCGAGGCCGGCACGGACGAGCTGCTCGAGAAGATCAAGGGCGGCTGGATGGACTTCGACGTCGCGATCGCGACGCCCGAGGCCATGACGGCGGTCCGCAAGCTCGCCCGCGTCCTCGGCCCCCGCGGCCTCATGCCGAACCCGAAGACCGGGACGGTGACGGACGACGTCGCCACCGCGGTGACGCAGCAGAAGGCCGGCAAGGTGGAGTTCCGCATGGACCGCCAGGGCAACATCTGCGTCCTCGTCGGCAAGCGCTCGTTCGACGCCGACAAGCTCGCCGCGAACATCGAGGCGCTCGTGGACGCGATCCGCGCCGTGCGCCCCGCCGCGGTGAAGGGGCAGCTGTTCAAGAAGATCTCCGTGAGCTCGACGATGGGCGTCCCCGTCCGTCTCGACATCCGCGACTAACCCGGGAAAGGAGAAAGACCATGACCAAAACCCAGGCCCATTCCAAGCGTCCGGAGAAGCTTTCCGCCATCGCGGAGATCGACCAGTTCGTCAAGGACTCCGGCTACTGCTTCGTCCTCAACTACGGCGGCCTCACCGTCGAGCAGCTCTCGGCGCTCCGCGTCGAGCTCGGCAAGGCCAAGTCGACGCTCAAGGTCGTCAAGAACACCTACCTCGCCAAGGCGCTGGAGGACAAGGGCTGGACGCAGCTCGAGTCCGTGCTCTCCGGCCCGACGGCCCTCGTCGCCGGCGACGGCGACCCGGCCGAGGTCGCCAAGGCGATCGTCGCGTTCCTCAAGAAGAACGAGCAGGCCTCCGTCAAGGCCGGACAGCTCGAGAGCCAGACGCTCGACGCCGCGCAGGTGAAGCAGCTCTCCGAGCTCCCGTCCAAGGACGAGATGCGCGCCAAGCTCCTCGCCACCCTCAACGCGCCCGCGACCAACATGGTCGGCGTCCTCGCGGCCTCGCTCCGGAGCGTCCTCTACGTCCTCAAGGCTCGCGTCGACAAGGAGGGCGGCGGCGCGGCCTAGCGGCCGCGCGCGCGCCCTCCTTCTCTTGGAAGAGGGGGCGCGCGGTTCGGAATCCTGGCAAAAGGAGGGGCAGCCTCCTCCGATCCGCCAGAGGGACGAACCGGAAATCCCCGAAACCCTTTGCCGGGTTTCTGCCGGGCCTCGCGCCTGGCGCGAGGCCCGGCAGAAATCCATAAAACCGGAACGACCGGCGCGGCGGGTGCCGCGAAGAGGCGATCCGGTTCCATCCGGGCGAAAGGCCCGGAGGGTTGGACAACCAAAAGAAAGAAAACGAAAATGACCCAGGAAGAAATCGTCGAGGAGCTCAGCAAGCTCTCCGTGCTCGAAGTCGCCGGCCTCGTGAAGGCCCTCGAGGAGAAGTGGGGCGTCAGCGCCGCCGCTCCCGTCGCCGTCGCCGCCGCGGGCGCCGCCCCGGCCGCCGCCGCCGCCGAGGAGAAGACGGAGTTCGACGTCAAGCTCGTCGAGACCCCCGCCGACAAGAAGATCGCCGTCATCAAGGAAGTCCGCGGCGTGCTCGGGCTCGGCCTGGCCGAGTCGAAGAAGCTCGTCGAGGAGAACGGCGTCATCAAGACCGGCGTCTCCAAGGCCGAGGCCGAGGAACTCAAGAAGAAGTTCGAGGCCGCCGGCGCCAAGGTCGAGGTCAAGTAGCCTCGCCGCCCGCCCGCGGCGCGCACGCGCGCGCCGCGCGGCGGGCCGCTTTTTATCCTGCTTTCCTGCTCTTTGTCCCATCGCTGGCCTTACTCGGTGCGCATAGCCGGGGCCCGCCCATCCGTTCGGAACGTTGTCGCTGTTCCGTCCCCTTCCCACGCCCCCTTTCCTCCACACCCGAGGTCCACGATGGCAGAAAGAACCGTCTACGGCAAGCTCAAGCCCGTCCTTGCCCCGCCCGACCAGATCGAAATCCAGACCAAGTCCTACGAGGAGTTCCTCCAGAAGGACGTCCCCCCGGAGCAGCGCGCCGACATCGGCCTGCAGGGGATCTTCAAGAGCATCTTCCCGATCGAGAGCTACGACGGGCACTACGTGCTGGACTTCCTCCAGTACCGCCTCGGCTCCGCGCAGGCCGGGAGCGCGGACGACCGCGCGAAGGCGGTCGAGCCGAAGAACGACCCGCTGCTCGCGCTGCGCGAGGGCGTGACGTACTCCGCCTCGCTCAACGTCGAGTTCCTCCTCAAGAACGGCGAGCAGACCTGCCGCGAGTGGGTCTACATGGGCGAGATCCCGCTCATGCGCGAGACCGGCGCGTTCGTGATCAACGGCGCCGAGCGCGTGATCGTCTCGCAGCTGCACCGCTCGCCGGGCATCTGCACCGAGCGCGCGCTGCACGCCAACGGCACGCCGCTCTATTCCGTGCGCATCATCCCGGACCGCGGCTCGTGGCTCGAGTTCCAGTTCGACACGAACCACAAGATCTGGGTCTACATGGACCGTCGGCGCAAGGGCCGCAAGTTCCTCGTCTCGACGTTCCTGCGCTGCCTCGAGTACTCGACGGACCGCGACATCCTGCGCAACTTCTACACCTACCGGACGATCCCGACGGGCGGCAAGCCCTCCCGCGGGCTCGAGACGCTCGTCTTCCCGGAGGACATCCGCGACCCCAAGACCAACGCGCTGCTGGCGCACCGCTACGAGTTCGCCAGCGCCGCCGCGCTGCACCAGCTCTCGCAGGCCGGCATCGCCGAGGTCGAGATGCTCAACGTCGCGTGGGACGGAGGCGTCCTGCTGGAGACGATGCGCGCCGACACGACGCACAGCCAGGAGGAGGCGCTCAAGGACATCTACCACCGCCTCCGCCCGGGCGACCCCGTGACGGCCTCCAACGCGCAGCAGCTCGTGCGCCGCCTCTTCTTCGACAACCGCCGCTACGACCTGGGGAAGGTGGGCCGCTACAAGCTCAACCTCAAGCTCCGCGGCTTCCGCGACCCCGACCGCGGGGAGCCCGGCGAGCTGCCCGGCGACCTGCGCATCCTGGACAAGAGCGACATCATCGCCGCCCTCCGCCTCCTCGCCGCCGTCAACACCACGGCCAAGCAGCCCAAGGGCGCGCCGCCGATCCCGCAGTACCGACAGGCGACGACCGTGGAGATCGACGACATCGACCACCTCGGCTCCCGCCGCATCCGCACCGCGGGCGAGCTGCTGGAGAACCAGTGCCGCATCGGCCTGGCGCGCACGGAGCGCACGATCCACGAGCGCATGACGATGGCCGGCAGCCAGAACTCCGAGAACGAGACGGAGATGCTCCGCCCGCAGAAGCTCGTGAACTCCAAGACGTTCGGCTCCGTCGTCGCGGACTTCTTCGCGCGCAGCCAGCTCTCGCAGTTCATGGACCAGACCAACCCGCTCTCCGCGCTGGCCCACAAGCGCCGCCTCTCCGCCCTCGGCCCCGGCGGCCTCTCGCGCGACCGCGCCGGCTTCGAGGTGCGCGACGTCCACCCCTCGCACTACGGCCGCATCTGCCCGATCGAGACGCCCGAGGGCCCGAACATCGGCCTCATCTCCTCGCTCGGCATCTACGCCAAGATCAACCAGTACGGCTTCATCGAGACGCCCTACCGCAAGGTCGAGCACGAGCCCGACGGCACGCCCCACGTCACGGACGAGGTCGTCTACATGTCCGCCGACCAGGAGGAGCGCTTCGTCATCGCCCAGGCCAACGCCCGCCTCGACGAGAAGAACCACTTCATCGACCCGACGATCCGCGTCCGCTACCGCGGCGAGTTCCAGGAGGCGCCGAACCGCCGCGTGCAGTTCATGGACGTGAGCCCGATGCAGGTGATCTCGATCGCAGCCGGCCTCATCCCGTTCCTGGAGCACGACGACGCGAACCGCGCGCTCATGGGCGCCAACATGATGCGCCAGGCCGTCCCGCTCCTGCGCACCGAGCGCCCGTACGTCGCCACCGGCCTCGAGGGCCGCGCGGCGCGCGACTCGCGCGTCATCGTCGTCGCCCGCGAGGACGGCGTCGTCGCGTACGTCGACGCCTTCACGATCCTCGTGACGCCCGACGGGAAGCTGCCCGCCGGCATCGAGGCCAACCCCCGCGCCCCGCAGAAGTACGACTACGAGAAGGAGGCGAAGCGCGGCGTCGCCCGCTACGCGCTGCAGAAGTTCCGCCGCACCAACGCCAGCACCTGCTTCAACCAGTGGCCCGTCGTCTCCGAGGGGCAGGCGGTGAAGAAGGGCGACGTCCTCGCGGACGGCCCCGCCACCGACCAGGGCGAGCTCTCCATCGGCAAGAACCTGCTCGTCGCCTACATGCCGTGGTGCGGCTACAACTTCGAGGACGCCATCCTGCTCTCCGAGCGCTGCAAGCGCGACGACGTGTTCACGTCCGTCCACATCCTCGAGTTCGAGTGCCAGGCGCGCGACACCAAGCTCGGCCCCGAGGAGATCACGCGCGACATCCCGAACGTCGGCGAGGAGGCGCTCCGCAACCTCGACGAGCGCGGCGTGATCCGTGTCGGCGCCGAGGTGAAGCCCGGCGACATCCTCGTCGGCAAGGTGACGCCCAAGGCCGACACCGAGCTGATGCCCGAGGAGAAGCTGCTCCGCGCCATCTTCGGCGAGAAGGCGGCCGAGGTGCGCGACACCTCGCTCCGCGTCCAGCCCGGCACGTACGGCATCGTGATGGACGTCCGCGTCTCCAACCCGGACGACCCGCGCCCCTCCGCCCGCAAGCCCGGCTCCGCCGGCGCCTTCGGCGAGCCCGAGGCGCCCAAGGGCAAGGCGAAGACGCGCAAGGACGTCGACAAGGCCTACGAGGCCGAGATCAAGAAGCTCGACGCCGACCTCGTCGAGCGCCTCCTCGGCGCCCTCGGCGGCACCAAGCTGCCGTTCGACATCGTCGACGGCCGCGACGGCTCCGTCCTCGTCCCCGCCAACAAGGCGCTCAAGCAGAAGGGCCTCTTCAAGAAGCTCGTCGCCGCCCGCACGACCTTCCAGATGGAGAAGTCCCCCGCCGCCGACCAGATCGCCGAGCTGATGGCCGCCGCCGCCCCCGCCTACAAGGACGCCGACGACCGCCGCTCGCGCGAGATCCAGGCCATCGAGGCCGGCGACGCCGCCATCCGCGAGACCGTCCGCTCCGTCAAGGTGTACCTGGCCGAGAAGAAGGAGATCCGCGTCGGCGACAAGCTCTCCGGCCGCCACGGCAACAAGGGCGTCGTCGCCCGCATCCTGCCCGACTGCGACATGCCGTTCCTCCCGAACGGCCAGCCGGTCGACATCGTCCTCAACCCGATGGGCGTGCCCTCCCGCATGAACCTCGGGCAGGTGTTCGAGACGCACCTCGGCGCCGCCTGCCGCGCGCTCGGGATGCACGCCGGCACCCCGGTGTTCGACGGCGTCCGCGAGGACGACATCCACCGCATGCTCGGCGAGGCCTCCGCGAAGCCGGACTTCGGCTGGATCAAGGAGGACGGCAAGTCCGTGCTCTACGACGGCCGCACGGGCGAGCGCTTCGACCAGCGCGTCATGGTGGGCGTGACCTACATGCTCAAGCTCCACCACCTCGTCACCGACAAGATCCACGCCCGCGCCGTCGGGCCCTACTCCCTCGTCACCCAGCAGCCGCTCGGCGGCAAGGCGCAGGCCGGCGGCCAGCGCATGGGCGAGATGGAGGTGTGGGCGCTCGAGGCCTACGGCGTCGCCTACGCGCTGCAGGAGATGCTCACCGTCAAGTCCGACGACGTCACCGGCCGCACGCGCATCTACGAGTCCATCGTCAAGGGCCAGAACTCCCTCGGCGCCGGGATGCCGGAGACCTTCAAGGTGCTCATCAGCGAGCTGAAGGGCCTCTGCCTCGACATGCGCCTCGAGGGCGAGAAGGAGCACGCGGCCGCCCGCGCCGCCGCCGAGAACAACTAAGCACGGAGGAACCGGAACATGAACCCCTACGCAGCCTCTTCCGAGAACGAGCTCGGCGTCGACCAGTACGACGACGTCCGCCTCACCCTCGCCTCCCCCGAGACCATCCGCTCCTGGAGCAAGGGCGAGGTCCGCAACCCCGAGACCATCAACTACCGCACCTACCGCCCCGAGCGGGACGGCCTGTTCTGCGAGCGCATCTTCGGCCCGACCCGCGACTGGGAGTGCGCCTGCGGCAAGTACCGCCGCATCAAGCACAAGGGCATCGTCTGCGACCGCTGCGGCGTCGAGGTCACCTTCGCCCGCGTCCGCCGCGAGCGCATGGGCCACATCGAGCTGGCGGTCCCCGTGAGCCACATCTGGTTCCTCAAGTGCCAGCCCTCGCGCATCGGCCTGATGCTCGACATGCCCTCCAACGCCCTCGAGCGCGTCCTCTACTACGAGGACTACCTCGTCGTCGACCCGGGCGAGACGCCGCTCAAGCCCAACCAGGTGCTGACCGAGGAGGAGTACCGCTCCTTCTCCGCCCAGTACAGCGACGCGTTCGAGGCCCAGATGGGCGCCGCCGGCGTCCAGCGGATCCTCGCCCGCATCGACCTGGAGCAGCTCAAGGCCGAGCTCGAGGAGCAGATCGAGGCCACGCGCTCCAAGCAGACCAACAAGAAGATCTCCAAGCGCCTCAAGGTCTGCGAGGGCTTCCGCGCCTCCGGCACGAAGCCCGAGCACATGATCCTCACGGTCCTGCCGGTCATCCCGCCGGAGCTCCGCCCGCTCGTCCAGCTCGACGGCGGCCGCTTCGCGACCTCCGACCTCAACGACCTCTACCGCCGCGTCATCAACCGCAACAACCGCCTGAAGAACCTTCTCCAGCTCAAGACGCCCGACGTCATCATCCGCAACGAGAAGCGCATGCTCCAGGAGGCCGTCGACGCGGTGTTCGACAACGGCCGCCGCGGCCGCGCCGTCACCGGCGCCGGCGGGCGCGCCCTCAAGTCGCTCTCCGACATGCTCAAGGGCAAGACCGGCCGCTTCCGCCAGAACCTCCTCGGCAAGCGCGTCGACTACTCCGGCCGCTCCGTCATCGTCTGCGGCCCCGAGCTCAAGCTCTGGCAGTGCGGCCTCCCCAAGAAGATGGCGCTCGTGCTCTTCGAGCCGTTCATCATCCGCCGCATGAAGGAGAAGAACCTCGCCCACACCGTCCGCTCCGCCAAGAAGCTCATCGAGCGCCAGGAGGACTGCGTGTGGGACGTGCTGGAGGAGGTCACCCGCGGCAAGACGGTCATGCTCAACCGCGCCCCGACCCTCCACCGCCTCTCGATCCAGTCCTTCGAGCCCGTGCTCGTCGAGGGCGAGGCCATCAAGCTGCACCCGCTCACCTGCACCCCGTTCAACG
>CAMOEO010000147.1 GCA_946612175.1 uncultured Verrucomicrobiota bacterium | reverse complement strand
GGGCGACTGGTCCAACACGGTGGACCGCGTCTGCGCGCGGCTCGACGAGGTCGAGGCCATCCTCGGCCCGGACGCGGTGCGCGCCGCCGGGCGGAGGGAGGTCTGGAAGCACCTGCGCCTGCGCCGCCCGATTCCGCTCATCGCGTTCCGCGACCTTACGGAGGCCGGCCTCGCGCGCCTCCTGGAGCGCCCGCGCCCGCTGGGCGGGGTGGACGTCTACGTCCAGCAGGACCGCGTCTACCCCTTCGGCGACCTGGCGTGCCACGTCATCGGCTACGTCGGCAAGGGCGAGCCGGCCGCGCCGCCGCGAGCGTCCGGTAGGCGCCCCAGCCTAGGCCGAGGTCGAGCCGCCCCGTGGCAGGGGCCTGGATCGCGAAGGCGCAGTCCGCGTCCGGCGTCTTCCCGAGCAGCTCCAGCGCCTTGGACCGCACGAGCCGCGTGGCGGGGTCCGGCGCGCGGTCGCGCAGCCCGAGGTCGGCCTCCGCCTTGAGCCGGGCGAACCACGCGGGCCACCAGGCGTCGATGGGGCCGGCGGCGGGGTCGGCCGGAAGGGAGAACGCCAGCGACGGCACCTCGAGGATGGAAAGCCGGGTCGCGTACGGCCGGTCCGCCATCCACGCCGCGGCGAATCCGCCGCCGGCGGGCGGGGCCCAGTCCCCGAGTTCGGCGGCAATCCCCTCCGGAAGCGTTCCGGCGACGAAGAGGAACGGGGCGTCCGCCGGGATTCCCGCGAACGCGCCCGCCGGCGGCGGGACGTCCCCGAGCGTCGGGAGCGGGCTTCCGTCGTGGGTCGCCGCCGAGTCCGGCGCGTCCCGCCCGATCTCCAGCGCGAGGTCCAGCCCCGGGCCGGCGAACGACCCCAGGTCGATCGTGCAGGGGCGCAGGTCCATGGCATAGGGGCCGAGCGCGTCGGGGCGGATCCAGATGCGGTGGCGCTTCGCCACCTCGCGCCAGGGCTCCGCGGAACGTTCCGGATCGCCGCCCGTCGGTCCCGCCTCGAGGCAGGGCGCCAGATGCGGCCACGCCTTCGCGCCGCCGGAAAGCCGTTCGGAGAGCTCGAGGACGCGGTCGGGGTCCTGCGCCAGCACCGCCACGAGCACGCCGTCGACGATGTCGAGCCCGAGTACGATCCCGTTGTCGTAGAGCTCATGGGCGTGCGGGAACTCCATGTAGCGCGTCCCCTTCTCCGTCGTGAGGAGCCGCCCGAGCCCGGGAACCCACTTGATCCGCCAGAGCAGCTCCAGCGCGCGCGCCTTCCAGCCGACGTAGCTTGCGCCGGCGAGATAGCCGCCGAGCCCGGCGCACTCGCCATCCTCTGGAACGACGCCGACGACGGAGTTCTCCCCCGTCAGCCAGTAGAGCGTCCAATAGAGCCCGGAGTTGTCCTCCAGGATCTCGTCCGGGTCCGCACCGAACGTCCGGGCGGCATGCCGGAACACGGGATGGCGCAGCAGCGCCCGGTCCTCCGAGGCCAGGCCCCGGACGTACGCCGCCGCCGCCGTCCGCTCCGGGAGCGCGTAGAAGAGCTCCGACCGGTTGGCGGGATACCAGAAGAACCATAGCGCCAGCGCCGCCAGGCCGCCGCCCCGCAGCGCGCGGCGATGGCGCCTCGCCCATCCTATGACGCCGGCATCGGCGGATGCGGCGCGGGGGCGGGAGTCCGGAGCCAGCAGCTCGTCGTCCGACGCCGCGGGGGCGGCATCCGGCGCGGGGGCGAAAATCTCTTCGTCGTTCATGGCGGGCATTCTAGCAGAACCCGGCCCTCCGGTCGAGACCGCACGCGTCCCCTACCCCTCCCGTCGGCGGCAAACGCGGACGGAGACCTCCGCTCCCGGCACGGCGCCCGGTTTGGCGAGGACCAGATCCACCGCCCGTACGCGCGGGTCGGCGAGCGCCTCCGCGGCGAGCGCCTCCGCGAGCGCCTCCAGCAGCCGGAACCGCGCCCCATCCGCAACCGCGCGGAGGCGTTCCGCCAGCGCGGCGTAGTCCACGGTGTCCCGAAGGTCGTCGGACCTCCCCGCCGGCCGGAGGTCGACCGCGAGCCGGAGGTCGGCCACCACCTCGCGCGGCGCCAGGCGCTCCGCCTCGTACACCCCCAGCGTGGTCCGAAGGCGCAGCCCCCCCAGACGGATCTCGTCGGTTGAAAACGCCCCGCCGGCGGGGTATGCTTCTCCCGAAGCCGCCTTTTCGTCCATTTTTCCCTGATTTTCCGAATGCACTTGATTTTGCCCTTCCGTTTTGGTATAATTTTAAGCCTTCACATCGCACGCAACACTCCCAACCGCCCCCTCCCGCAGCGAGCCCGTATCGTACCACACGCATCCCTCCCCTGACAATGCAAAAGAAGAACGCCTTCACCCTCGTCGAACTCCTGATCGTCCTCGCCATCATGGCGATCCTGATGAGCATCGCGGCCCCGAAGCTGGGCCACGCCCTCGACGGCGCCCGCGAGCGGAAGTGCGGCAACAACCTCAAGCAGCTGCACTCCGCGGTCATCACCTACGCGATGAACCACAATGGCTCCCTGCCCTGGGCACAGTCCCACGAGCATCTCGACGTCGCGAGCGGGACCTACTCCCCCCACAACGGCTGGGTGAGCTGGGTTCCGAAATCCTCCGGCAAGGAGGACTCCCGCCAGAAGGTCAAGGAGGACCGCGACAAGCTCTGGAAGAAGGACAACCGGCACCCCCACTCGGCGGAGATGGTGGATGACCTTGGAACGGGGCCGACCGCGCTCCACGCCATCGAGACCGGCGAAATCTACGAATACATCGGAAGCATCGAATTCTACGCCTGCCCCCTTCTGCGGACGAAGTCCGGCGGCAGGGACGCCACAAACAAGGTCTGGCGCTCCTATGCCATGAACCCCTTCTTCTACTCCCCGAGCGGCCGCTCCTGGCGGCAGCGCCAGAGCACCCACATCGGCGTCTCGGCCGGTCTCCCGGGCGGGATGGGAATCTCGGGGGTAAGCGGAGTCGCGAAAAAGAACACCGTTCCCGAACCGTCGAAGCTGCTCCTCTTCACCGAAATCGTCATCGATCCCGAAAAGGAATCCGTCGCGCGCGACGGCTTCGAGGACAATGCCAGAAGCAAGGACCATGTGTTCGACTGCGTCATCCATCCGGAAGATAAGGATCGGATCCTCTCGGGAACCCTGGATCCGACATCCACCGAGGCCATCTTCGCCAATCATCCCACCGGTCCCAAAAGGTCGAAGGTCGGGCTGGCCGTCTTCTTCGACGGGCACATCGAAAAATTCACCTCCGGCGTCGGAGTGGGCGGCGAAACCCGCAACACGGCCTGGTATCTCATCCGCGGGCTCAATCCCGACGCGGAATAGAGCGGCTCGCCGTTTCTTCCCTTTCCTCACACATCGCCTATGACCGCAAAAAAGACGTCCGCATCCGCGGCGGCTTCCGCCGTCGCACCCGCCAAACGCTCCCATCACAAGAAGCCCGCGCCGGCGACCGCCCCCGCGGCGGCCGCGCCCGCGCCCGTCAAGCGCTCCCACCACAAGAAGCCCGCGCCGGAGGCCGCCCCCGCGGCGGCGGCGCCCGCGCCCGTCAAGCGCTCCCATCACAAGAAGCCCGCGCCGGAGGCCGCCCCCGCGGCGGCGCCCGCTCCCGCGCCCGCCGCTCCGCCCAAGCGCTCGCACCACAAGAAGCCCGCGCCGCCGGCCGCCCCCGACACCGCGGCGGCGCCCGTCCCCGCGCCCGCCGTTCCACCCAAGCGCTCGCACCACAAGAAGCCCGCGCCGCCGGCGCCGGCCCCCGCGCCCGCGTCCGCCGCTACGGCCCCCGCCCCCTTCGTCCCGCCCAAGCGCTCCCACCACAAGAAGATCGCGCCGCCGCCTCCCGCCCCCGTCCTGGGGCCGACGCCCGAGATGGATCCGTTCCTCTTCGGCGCGGACGTCCCCCCGCCCAAGCCCAAGCGCTCCCACCACAAGAAGCCCGATGGGACGGCCGGCACGCCCGGACGCAAGCCCCACGACGAGTTCTCGGAGTTCCTGGGCGACGACTCCCCGCGCGACGATCCCGCCTACTTCGAGCAGCTCGAGGAGGCCAAGGAGCGCAGCCAGGAGCCCTCCGGCCCCGCGCCCGGCGAGCTCGACAACCAGAACATCACCGAGGAGGAGCGCGAGGCCCAGAAGCCCATCGACCTGGACGAGCTCTTCCGCGAGGCCGTCGGCGCCCCGCGCCCCGACGACGAGTTCGGCGACGCCCCCGAGCCCGAGGACGGCTTCGAGGCCGCCCCCGGCGACATGTTCCCCACCGCGGACTACGAGCCCGGCGAGGACGGCGACGGCGAGGACCCCGCCTCCGCCAACCGCATCCAGCGCGAGGAGCACACGATCTTCCTGCGCGAGATCTTCAAGCGCGCCGACAAGGGCTACATCACCAACGACGACATCAACGACGTCCTTCCCCCCTCCGTCGTGAACGGCGGCGACATCGGCCGCTTCCTCGACGAGATCAAGGCCGCCGGCATCGTCGTCGTCGACGCCTCCGAGGAGGAGGAGCACAAGGCCGCGCAGGACGCCGCCGCCGCCGCCAAGACCCCCCGCGCGGACTCGTTCGACGACCCCATCCGGATGTACCTGCACCAGATGGGCCAGACGCCGCTGCTCACGCGCGACCAGGAGGTCGACATCTGCAAGCGCATCGAGAAGTCCGAGAAGTCCGTCCGCGAGCTCTTCAACCACTTCGCCTTCGCCCCCCGCTTCTACTTCAAGGTCGTCGAGCAGATCGAGCTCGGCACCGAGCGCTTCGACCGCATCGTCACCGACAAGTACGTCGACTCCCGCTTCAACTACCTCAAGAAGCTCCCCGACCTCAAGGCCGCCCTTCAGGAGCAGATCGAGGCCCTCGCCAGCGCCAACGCCGCCTTCCTCGAGTCCGGGCTCGGCCGCCGCATGGTCGAGGCCGTCCTCAAGGCCCGCGGGGGCCGCTCCCCCGACCAGGACCGCATCGCGCGCCAGATCCAGGTCCACGCCCGCGAATACCGCCGTCACTTCGACGCGTTCCTCAACATCGTCATCGAGCTCTCCTTCAAGCAGAAGGAGATCGAGGCCCTCGCCAGCGTCGCCGCCGGCTCCACCGGCGACGAGGCGCCGCCCCAGATCGACACCACCCGCGACGACGAATACTACGCCAACTGGCGCTTCCACAACGGCCAGCTCTACCGCATCGCCGAGGAGGCGAAGGGCCGCGGCATGAACAAGCGCCTCCGCGCCCTCGCCGCCGCCGAGCACGCCGAGCTGGAGAAGATCCAGCGCGGCTGCTTCACCCCGCTCGACTTCACCGAGGAGAGCCTCGCCTTCCTGCGCGACCCCGACCGCTCCGTCCGCAAGGGCGGCGCCTCCGAGGAGAACGTCCGCGACGCCGTCAACGACATCCTCCGCAAGAAGTTCCAGACCCTCCGCGAGGCCCTCCGCGAGGGCCACCGCGCCCGCACCGAGATGGTGGAGGCCAACCTCCGCCTCGTCATCTCGATCGTCAAGAAGTACATGAACCGCGGCCTCTCCTTCCTGGACCTCATCCAGGAGGGCAACACCGGCCTCATGAAGGCCGTCGAGAAGTTCGAGTACCGCCGCGGCTACAAGTTCTCCACCTACGCCACCTGGTGGATCCGCCAGGCCGCCACCCGCGCCATCGCCGACCAGGCCCGCACGATCCGCATCCCGGTCCACATGATCGAGACGATCAACCGCCTCATGCGCGCCACCAAGCAGTGCGTCCAGGAGTACGGCCACGAGCCCACCGACGAGCAGATCGCCCAGCACATGGGCACCACCGTCGAGCGCGTCCGGGCCATCCGCAAGATGTCCCAGCAGCCGATCTCCCTGCAGTCCCCCGTCGGCGACGGCGACGACGCCCACTTCGGCGACTTCCTCCCGGACACCACCGCCGAGAACCCCGCCGACATGACCGCCCGCGACCTGCTCAAGGAGCAGATCCGCACCGTCCTCCAGACGCTCACGCCCCGCGAGCGCGAGGTGCTCGACCACCGCTTCGGCCTCACCGACGGCTACTCCCGCACCCTCGAGGAGGTCGGCAAGCAGTTCAACGTCACCCGCGAGCGCATCCGCCAGATCGAGGCCAAGGCCCTCCGCAAGCTCCGCCACCCGACGCGCCTGCGCCGCCTCCAGGGCTTCATCAACGACGAGAACGCCGTGGTCACCACGCCGCCTCTCAACGCCGCCGGCCACGTCGCCAACGCCCCCGGCGCCCCCCGCGAGACCCCCGCCCCCTCCTCCGAGGAGGGCGCCGAACCCGCCGCCGACGATCCCCGCAAGGTCGTCTTCGACGAGGTCCGCAAGGCCGTCGCCGCCACGGCGTCCGGCCCCCTCCGCCAGCCCCTCGAATACCATTTCGGGCTCGTCGACGGAAAGATCCATTCCGTCGAGGAGACCGCCCGGAAATTCAAGGTGCAGCTCGAGAACCTCCGCAACGGAACGGACAAGGTCCTCGCGCAGCTCCGCCGCTCGAACTCGCCGGCGCTCCGCGCCATGATCGACTCCCTCGAGCGGAAGTAGGCGCGCCGCGGGGCGTCCCTCCGGCGCGACGCCCCCGGCGCCCACATCCCCACCCCGAATCCCGAATCCGCGCCGGATTCCCCACCCCACCCATGAACACCCCGCTCCTCCTCGTGGCCCTCACGCGCCCGCACGCGATCGGTCTCGCCTTCTGCGCCGCGGTCCTCGTCGGAACCGTCCTCGCCGTCCTCCGCCGCAGCGCCGGCCCCCGCGACCGCCACTCCGCCAAGTCCCGCCCCGCCTCCGGAAACGGCGAATTCGTCGAGATCTACGTTGGCAACCTCAGCTACGACATGACCGACGAGCAGCTCCGCGGCCTCTTCGCCAAGTACGGCGTCGTCCAGTCCGGCCGCGTCATCACCCACAAGCCCACCGGCAAGTCCAAGGGCTTCGGCTTCGTCGAGATGCCCCATCGCGCCGAGGCCGAGATCGCCATCGCCAAGATCAACAACACCGACGTCATGGGCCGCCGAATCCGCTGCAACGAGGCCCGCGAGGACTCCCGCCCCGAGCGCTAGCCCCGGCGCCCCTCCCGCAGCGAACCCACCCCAACCCCCGATCCGGCGCGTCCCCCGGCGCGCCCCCTTCCCATGTCCCCCTTCCGCAAGCCCTGGGAGCGCGACGAATTCCGCTCCTCCGACCGCCCCGCCCCGCGCGGCGGCTTCAAGAAACCCTGGGCGTCCGACCGCCGCGACGGCGCTCCCCGCCCCGACCGCGAGGGCGGCTTCCGCAAGCCCTGGGAACGCCACGGCCGCGATGACGACGGCGCCCCCCGCCCCCCCCGCGAGGGCGGCTTCCGCAAGCCCTGGGAGCGCGACGGCGACCGGAGCCCCGACGACGGCGCCCCCTCCCGCCCCTTCCGCCCCGCCCGCCGCAGCGAGGGCTTCGGCGGCTCCTTCCGCCGCAAGCCCTGGGATCGCGATGGCGGAGGCGGCGGG
>CAMOEO010000146.1 GCA_946612175.1 uncultured Verrucomicrobiota bacterium | reverse complement strand
CGTCGGCCGCGGCCGGGGCGCCGGCCGCGTCGAAGCCCGGCGGCAGCGCGATCCAGCGCGGCGTGCGGAAGCCCGCCGCCGCGAGGCGGAGCAGGTTCGCGCCCTTGCCGCCGAGCCACGGCGGCGCCGACGCGCCGGGCGCGGGGACGAATGGCCTCGCGGCGGGGTCCGCGCTCATCCGCGGGCCCTCCACCACGCCGTCGCGGCGGGCAGGACGCCCACGAGCCAGTACATCCCGAGCGTCCAGACGCCGGACGCAAGCTCGATCGCCGGGCCGCAGCGGCGCCCGCGGAGGAAGAGGACGGCCGGCATCGCGCAGACCGCCGCCTCGAGGCCGAGCAGCGGGATCGCCGGAACGAGGACGCCCGTGCGCGCGCAGCAGGCCAGCGCCAGGGCGAGCGTCGCGGCGAGCACGGCAAGCCAGATCGCCGCTGCGCGCCGCGGCCCCCAGAGGAACGAGTAGGTCTCCACGCCCGGCTCCTCGTCCTCCGGCGAACGGATCTTGCGACCGATCTCGATCACGCAGCCGTTCAGGAACGTTGTCGCAAGGAAGAGGAACAGCCCGCGCGGCATCGGCTCGCCGCCGTGGATCCAGTCGAGGCCCGTCGCGTAGAAGTCGATCACCGGCATCACGAGCATGTGCGAGAGCAGGTAGGCGACCGGATGCCGCCGCAGCCAGCGCGGCACGAAGAACTCGCGCCACATGAGCAGGATGTAGGCCGAGGCGAGCGCGAGCGGCGCGAGGAGACGTGCGTCGCAGGCCGCGTTGATCGCGACGAGCGCGGCGAACGTCGCGAGGATGCAGCCGCGGATCTCGTCGAGCGTGACGAGCCCGCGCGGGACGGGCCGGTAGGGGCGGTAGCGGGCGTCGTCCTCGCGGTCCTTGAACTCGTCGAAGAGCCGCAGCAGGAGAAAGAGCCCGAACGACGTCGCCATGCCGCAGAGCAGCGCGGGCCGCCCGACGAAGCCCCCGCGCCCGCCGCACGCCCGCGACCAGGACGACGCCGAGAACGCGAACGCCGCGACCATCGGCAGGTACTGCGCGACGGGGAAGCGCTCGCGCTGGTAGATCCACAGCCGCGCCGCGAGCGGGCGCGCGGCGGCGGGGTCGGGCCTGGGCGCGGACCGGTTCTCCATCGCCGCGCTAGGCGAGGCCGCGCTCGCGCATCAACGCCTCGACGGTCGGGACGTCCTCGGGGCGGTCGACGCCGACGCCGAGCTCGGCGGTGCGGACGACGGCGATGCGGCCCCCGAGCCAGAGCGCGCGAAGCTGCTCGAGCGACTCGGCCCTCTCGAGCGCGCAGGGCGGCGTGGCGACGAGCCTCCGCAGGAACGCGCCGCGATAGCCGTAGATGCCGATGTGGCGCTGCCAGAGGCCCGTGGCGGGGTCCGCCGCGCCGTCGCGCTTGAACGGGATCGCCCAGCGCGAGAAGTAGAGCGCGCCGTCCTCCGCGTCCATGACGACCTTCACGACGGTCGGTGCGGCGAGCTCCTCCGCGGTGCGGATCGGTGCGCACGCGGTGGACATCTGAAAGCGGACCTCCGCGTCGAGGCGGAGCTTGTCCGCCACGGCGTCGATCAGGGCCGGATCGATAAGCGGCTCGTCGCCCTGGACGTTCACGACGACGTCCCCGTCCGCCGCCTGCGCGGCGACGGCGACGCGGTCCGTGCCGCTGGGGAGGTCCGAGGGTGTCATCACGGCGCGAGCGCCGGTGCCCTCCACGGCCGCGGCGATGCGCTCGTCGTCGGTGGCGACGATCACCTCGTCGAGGGTCTTCGCGCGGAGGCACGCCTCGGCGACCCAGCGCACGAGGGGCTTGCCGCAGATGGGGGCGAGGCTCTTGCCCGGGAACCGGGTCGAGCCGTAGCGGGAGGGAAGGACGGCGATGGTCTTCATGTTTGGAAGTCCTCTTCGCGGGAATCGCGGCTGCGCCGCGCCCGCTCGGAGCGGGCTTGGCGGCGCGCGCTGCGCGCGAGGTTGAAACGGTTGAAGCGGTTGAAACGGTTGAAATGGTTGGATCGGTTATTCCGCGGAGGGAGCGTCCGATCGTTCGGGAGCCGTGGCGGGCGGCTCGCTCGGAGCGCTCGCCCCACCGGAGGCGTTCTCTGCGCTCTCTGCGCTCTCTGCGTGAGATCCTTCCGGCTCGGCGGCGGGCGGCTCGCTCGGAGCGATCGCCCCACCGGAGGCGGGCTCTGCGCTCTCTGCGCTCTCTGCGTGTGAATTCTCTCCGGCGGCGGCGACGGGCGTTCCCTGCGTGGCGAGGCGCGCGATCCCCCCGGGCAGCTCGTACCATTCGTCGGAGCCGCGGACGGCCATCTCCGCGGTGGCGTCGCCGCGGATGGGGCCCTTGAGCCAGGAGAGGCGGTTCTGGACGGCGCCGGGGCGGCCGGGGATGCGGACGGGGGCGCGCGTCCAGGAGACGCCGGCGAAGGCGGTCGTCTCCGCGCCGTCGACGAAGGAGACCTGCGCGTCGGCGAGGTCGAGCCAGAGATTGCCGAAGGCGGTCGAGATGCGCGGGAAGACGCACGCGCCGGGGCATTCCTCGGCGCCGGTGGCCTGCGAGGGCGTCCAGACGCCGCCCTCGCGGTAGGCGGCGAGGCGGGCGCGCGGGGCGCGGACGGCCCAGCCGCCGCGGCAGCGGCCGACGCGCAGCCAGGGCGCCTCGACGACGGCGCGGGCGGCCTCGGCGCCGGCGGCGGCGGGGGCCTCGAGGCGGAAGTCCTTGAACGAGAGCGCGAGCCCTGGCGTGAAGCGCACCTCCGAGGCGGAGGCCGCGTACCCGGTGCGCACGGAAAGCCCGTGCAGGACCTGGCCCCGCACCCACGAGGTGCGGATGGCGAAGTGGGCGCCAACGTAGAGTAGCGCGAGGACGAGGACGAGCGTCCAGAAAATCTTCTTGGGGCGGATGTACATGGCGGAATCGGAACGGGGAGCTACTTCTTCGGGGCGAGGGAGGTGTCGGCGGGAGGGAGGGTCGTGCGGGTCTTGTGGCGGGAGAAGAACCCGCCCTCCTTCTCCTTCTTCTCCGCGTCGGCGCGGTCGAGCCGGTCGGAGATCATGCGCGTCTTGACCTGCTCGGCGACGGCCTCGGGGTTGAGCCAGCGGTCGTCGCGGTCCAGAATGCGCAGCTCGGGGCCGGAGGCGTCGATCCGCGTGCGGGCGAAGCGATCGCGGGAGATCTGGTTGACGACCTCCACCACGTCGTCCGGGAGGAACCGCAGCGTCGGCTCGGCGACGCGGACGAGCGCGCCGAGCGAGACGAAGCCCAGGACGCGGTCGCCCCCCGCGGGATCCGTCACGCGGAGGTAGAGGCTCTCGTGCTTGTCGCGCTCCCAGTAGAGCAGCGCGTAGCGGAGGCGGCGGTCGGGCTCCGCCGCGCGGGCGTGCCACGCGGCCCCGAACTCGATGCCGTCCACGATCGAGAACGCGACGGGCGACGAGGCGACCTGCTCCTCGCCCCGCGCCACCACCACCGTCGCCTGGAAGAGGCCCTGGGGCGGCAGATCGAAGGACTCCGCGAGGGCGATCGAGAACGGGCGCGTCTCGCCGGGCAGCAGCGTGAGCGTCGGAATCGCCGAGCGCGGCGCGCCGTCGCGCGGCAGGAGCAGGCGGCCCGTGGCGGAGTTGCGGAGGTACACCGTGACCGTGTTGGCCAGATACGGCCCGTAGTCGTCGACCACGAACGCGGACTGCGAGACGTTGCGGATGGTGCCGCTCACCGTCACGGCCTCGCCCCGCACGAACTCGAGCCGGTCGGCGCGCAGGGAGATCTGGAACGGCCTCGCCCCGGCGGCGCCGGCGGAGGAGTCCGCCGCGGCGGACGGAAGGAGGGAGAGGCGGACGGCGAGCGCCGCGAGGAGCGGGAGGATCGTGCGGTTCATGCGGGGTTCCCCGGTTCGGGCGGAAAGGCCGCCTCGACGTGTTCGAGAAGGGCGTGGAGGAGGACCTGGTGGGCCTCCTGGACGTGGGCGGAGGCATCGGCGTCCGGCACGTCGAGCAGAACGTCGGCGAGCGGCGCGAGCGGACCGCCGCCGCGCCCGGTGAAGGCCAGCACGCGCACGCCGCGCGCACGGGCGGCGCGGGCGGCGCGCAGAAGGTTCTCCGAGCGGCCGCTCGTGGTGAAGAGGGCGAGGACGTCGCCCTCCGCGCCGAAGGCCTCGACCTGGCGCGCGAAGACGTCCGCGAAGCCGAAGTCGTTGCCGATGCAGGTGAGGGCGGTGCCGTCCGCGCACAGGGCGAGGCCAGGCAGGGCGCGACGGTCGGCGTGATAGCGGCCGGAGAGCTCCTCCGCCAGGTGCATCGCCTCGGCGGCGCTGCCGCCGTTGCCGGCGGCGAGGACCTTGCGGCCGGCGCGGAGGGCGCCGACGACGAGGTCCGCGGCGCGCTCGAAGTCGCCGCGGATGCGCGCGAGGGAGGCGACGGCGCGGACGGCGCCGTCGACCAGACGGTCGAACTCGGGAGGGCTGGGGGAATCGCTCATGGGGAGGGGGCGGAGGAACGCGGCGGAAGCGCCGCCGCACGTGCAACGGAGCCCATCATACCACAACCCCCGCCGCACGTGCAACGCCGCGAGCCGCCCGGTCCGAATCACGGTCCGGAGCGGCTCGGGGAAAGGCGTTGCGGCGAGGGAGGAAGATGTGGTACTCTGCGGACGTCATGAACGAATCCCTCCCCGCGCCCTCCCCTGCCGCACGGCGGACCGCCCCCTCTCTCTCGATCGAGCCGGGGCGCGTGGTGCTGCGCGGCGGACTGACGCGCGACGCGCTGCCCGACCTCTGGCCGCGGCTCGCGGCCCTGCCCCGCGATCTCGCCCGCGACCGGGACAGACCCCTCCGCATCGAGGTCGAGCCCGGGACGCCCTGCGACGGCGCGGGGCTCGCGGCGCTCGTCCGGCTCGTCCGCGGCGCGCGCGCCGCCGGGCGCGACCCGGAGGTCTCGGGGCTCTCCCCGGGCCATGCCGCGACGCTCCGCACGGCGCTGGAGGCCCCGCCTCCCGACCGGACCGACGGCGGCGCCGACGAGCGCCGCCCCGCGCATCCCGTGCGCGACGCGTTCGCCTTCGTCGGGGAGCTCGCGCTCGGCTTCGTCCGCCCCGCGCTCTTCCGCCGCGAGGCGTTCGCCCGCGCCTTCCGCGCGGCGGGGCCCGACGCGCTCCCCGTCGCGACGCTCGTCGGCTTCCTGCTCGGGCTGATCCTCGCGTTCGAGTCGGCCCTCCCGCTGCGGATGTTCGGCGCGGAGGTCTACGTCGCCAACCTCATCGGCGTCGCCGTCGTGCGCGAGCTGGCGATGCTCGTCGCCGCGATCGTGATGGCCGGGCGCACCGCCTCGGCGTTCGCCGCGGAGCTCGGGACGATGACGGTCGACGAGGAATGCGCCGCGCTTCGGTCGATGGGCCTTCCGCCCGTCCGCTACCTCGCGGCGCCGCGCGTCGCGGCGGCCGCGGCGGCGCTCCCGCTGCTCGGACTCTTCGCCGGCGGCGCCGCGCTGGTCGGCGGCGGGGTCGTCGTCGCCGCGATGCACTACCCGTGGAGCACCTTCTGGACGAACGCCTTCTCGTTCTCCCACGCGACCGACCTCCCCGTGGCGCTCTTCAAGGGCGCCGTCTTCGGACTGCTGATCGGCGGCGTCGGCTGCCACTGCGGCCTCTCGACCGGGGCCGGGTCCGACGCCGTCGGACGCGCGGTCACGCGCGCCGTCGTCGTCGGCATCCTCGCCTTCGCCCTCGCGGACGGCGTCTTCGCCGTCCTCTGCAACCTCCTGGGGGTCTAGCGCCATGCTCCTCCCCTCCGATCGCACGTCGCGGGCCGAAGGCTCCGGAACGGACGCCCCGCCTGCGCCCCCGGCCCCTCCCGCGCTGCGCTGCGAGGGGCTCGCGGTCGGCTACGGCGGCCGCGCGCTGATGCGCGGCATCGGCTTCGAGGTCGCGCCGGGGGAGATCTTCGCGATCATCGGCGGCTCCGGCTGCGGCAAGAGCACCCTGCTGCGCACGCTCGAAGGGCTGCTCCCGCCCGTCGAGGGCCGCATCGAGATCGGCGGCCGCCCCTTCGCCGAGGCCGGGCGGGAGCCCGACGAGGCGGCGCGCGACTCCATCCTGCGGGGGACCGGCGCGCTCTTCCAGGGCGGCGCCCTCTTCGGGTCGATGACGCTCCGCGAGAACGTCGAGATGCCCCTGCGCGAGTTCACGGACCTTCCCGAGGAGGCCATCGGCGAGATCGCGCGCCTGCGCCTCGCGCAGGTGGGGCTCTCCCGCGCGGCGGACCGCCTCCCCTCCGAGATCAGCGGCGGGATGGCCAAGCGCGCGGGGCTCGCCCGCGCGATGGCGCTCGACCCGCGGCTGCTCTTCCTCGACGAACCGTCCGCCGGACTCGACCCGGTCGCTTCCGCCGGGCTCGACGAGCTGATCCTTCGGCTCCGCGACGCGGACGGCACCGCCGTGGTAATCGTCTCCCACGAGCTGCCGAGCCTGCTTCGCGTGGCGGACCGCTGCGCCTACCTCTCGGCCGCCGAGCGGCGGCTGCTCCGCATCGGACCGCCGCGCGAGCTCGCGGAGGATCCCGACCATCGCGAAATCCGCGAGTTCTTCCACCGTTCGCCCCCCGGGGCGGAAGGAGACCGCACATGAGTGCTTCCCGACATGTCGCCAACGGCGTCTTCGTGACGCTCGCCGCCGTGCTCGCCGTGCTGCTGCTCGGCGCGTTCGGCGCGTTCCGGACCGCGCGCGGCTCGCGCCGCTTCGAAACCTACATCGAGGAGTCCGCGCAGGGGCTCTCGTCCGGATCCGCCGTCCGGTTCCGCGGCGTGCCCGTCGGCACGGTCGAGTCGATCGGATTCGTCTGGGGCGCCTACGCGCCGCCCCCGACCGAGGAGGGTCTGCGGCAGGGACGCTACACGCGCATCGTCTTCACGGTCCGCCGCGAATTCCTCCCCGAAGGGCAGGACGGCTCCCCGACCGTCGCGGACCTGGTCGAGAAGGGCCTCCGCGTCAACGTCCGCAGCCAGGGCATCACCGGCCTGCGCTACCTGGACCTCGACGTCGTCTCCGAAGCCGCGCGAAACCGGCTCCTGCCCGTCTCCTGGACGCCCGACCTGGACTACATCCCCGCCGCGCCGAGCATCGGGAAGACCTTCTCCGCGCTGCTCGAGAAGGCCGCCTCGCAGCTCTCCGACGTCGACTTCGCCGCGGCCGCCTCGAACCTCGCCTCGCTCGTCTCCAACGCCAACGCGTCCGCGATCTCGATGCGGACGACCTTCGACGAGGAGGCCCCCGTCTTCGACCGCACGATGCACTCGCTGCGCCACGCCACGACGGCGCTGGACGAGCTCGCCACGCGCCTTCGCGACGATCCCTCCGCGCTCTTCCGCGAATCCGACGACGAATAGCCCGCCCCGCCCGGCCCCGCGCCGCCGCGCCGCGATTTTCTGGACCTTCCCCACTTTTTGGCGCCGCGCCGTCGCGGAGGCCCGCAAACGGGGC